>CALGOI010000066.1 GCA_937959065.1 uncultured Ignavibacteriota bacterium
TCCAGTAGATCCAACTATATGTGCTTCCGTAATAGGCGTATTAAAAACACGATTTTCCCCATATTTCTGGGCCAGCGTTGCTGCCTCACGGAATACACCCCCCAACCGCGCACCTACATCCTGTCCATATAGTAACGCATTCTTATTATCACGCATAATCTCGTTAACAGCATATAATGCAGCATCGACCATTACAACCGGTTCACGTCCTTCAGGCTTTCTCTCACCTTTTTCTTCTGTAATTGGTGTTGGTGCAAATTCATATTTATATAGTTCCTGAAGATCCGGTTCCGGTGAATCAACTGCCCTTTTAAAATCATCTTCCGCCTTCTTCTGAGCTTCATTTTCAATCCTGGTAATTGTACCGGCAGGAAATTCCTTTACTTCCAGAAGTTTCTTCATTTTCGGAATTGGGTCATCTTTGGCATGTTTAGCCAGGTCTTCTTCTGACCTGTACCACTCCTTACGCACTCCGGATGTATGATGACCAAGCAGAGGAACCTTCGCATGCAGCAATAATGGTGCTCTGGATTCTCTCACGTATTTAATCGCGCTGGAAATTTTCTGGTAGGAATCTTCAAAATCCGTTCCGTCCGCTCTTAACCTTTTCATCCCCTTAAAACCGGCAGCGTACTCGTAAGCATCCATTGCACGCATTTCTTTACCGCTTGCCGATATTCCCCAGTCATTATCCTGTACGAGGTATAAAATAGGAAGCTTTTTCAAGACCGCCATCTGAAATGCTTCTGCTACTTCACCTTCAGTAATAGAGCCGTCACCTAATGAACAAATAGCAATCGGTTTGTCAATTTTCTCTTTCCATTCTGCCATACCCTCCGATTCAAGATAAGAAATCGCGTGTGCCATTCCTGTCGCGGGTATTACCTGCATCCCGGTTGCGCTCGATTGATGGGGAATTGTTGGAAAGCCCTCTCGTTTTATGGCAGGATGGCTGTAATACGATCTGCCCCCTGTAAATGGATCATCACCTTTTGCCAGAAGCTGGAGCATAAGCTCATAAGGCTCAAAACCCAATCCCAATAATACTGATTCGTCCCTGTAATATAAACTTAAATAATCGAAAGGTTTTACCTGGAAAGCCAGAGCTAACTGTATTGCCTCATGACCTGCGGATGTTGAGTGTACATACTTGCAGATCTGGCGGTTTTCATCGTATATACGCGCCATGTTTCGGGCTGTACACATTAGGCGGTACGCTTTTTCAAAAAGATCCTTGGTTAAAGAAGTGGACATTAATGTATGTAATTACGTTACTTTTTGATAATCTTTCAAGATAAGATAAATAATGGAGGGAATAAATGAACTAATTAACCTCATTAAACAAAAAAGGTGAGAAATACATATTCCTCACCTTTTGAATTATTAGATACAACTTATTTTAATTAGCCCTTTCCAGTTCCATTTCAATTTCTTCTTCATCACCATTTCTCAGCACCGTTAGTTTAAGCTTGTCACCTACTCGCATATCATTTATCGCAAATATCACCTCCTGGTCATTTTTTACCTGTACATCGTTTACTTTAATTATAACATCTTCCACTTTGAGTCCGGCTCTGTCTGATAATCCACCGGGTTGTAACTGCACGACTACCGCACCGTAGTCTTTTTTCTTGTCAAGTTTAAGATATTCCGCTATCCTGTCATCCACTGCCTGAATCCTGAAACCAACATTAAAACTTCTGTCTATCTTTCCGTTAGCCTTGAGCTCTTCCATTATCTTTTTAACCCTGTTTATGGAAATCGCAAACCCTACGCCGATACTTCCCTGGTTAAATTGACCTCCTGTATAAATGATTGTATTCATACCGATAACATCACCGTTAGCATCTAAAAGCGGTCCGCCTGAGTTACCCGAATTGATAGAGGCGTCCGTCTGTATCATATCGTTATATACCCTATTCTGACCGGAGAAAACCTTCATATTTGTTGCACTAACAACACCGACCGTAACTGTAGGTTTGGCATTGATTTCAAATAGCCCGAACGGGTTACCCAATGCTATAGCCCACTCACCTATCAGTACCCGGTCTGAATTTGCAAATCTTAAAAACGGCAGTCCTTTCTTATTTATCTTCAGCAATGCAACATCGGTTGTGGGGTCTTTACCTATCAGCTCTGCTTCGACCGTCTCACCTGATGTAAGTGTAACGGATATCTTCGTCGCGTTACCTGCTACGTGGTCATTCGTTAATATATAACCGTCCTCTGAAATTATGAACCCGGAACCAAGACCTCTTACAACCTGTGTGCGTGGAGTGGATTCTCCGAAGAATTGCCTGAAGAAAGGATCATCGAAAAATGGATTCTGTACTTCCTTTACTTCCTCGACATTTATTCCCACTATACAATCTGATGCCTTGCTAACTACTCTGGTAATCGCATTCTGTCTGTCATCAGTTATATCCTGGTTATTTTGTTGTGTGGTAAAAATGTTTGAATTCGGCTCGTTACTTCCACCGAAGTATATCTTTCCCAGTAAAACACCGCCAATCAATACTGCTAAAAGAACTATAGGCATTACTATTTTATACTTACTCATTTGTTTGTTTTCCCTGATTACTGCTTCCATTGTTTTCTTTTACATTTTAATATTTACTATATAATACACATAACACCTATTTAAGTTCACTACTTCTTTATATGCTCCCTTACCTTATCAGCTATCGCTGTACTGTCAAGCTTATATTTCACGATCAGCTCATGCCCCCATCCGCTTTCCCCAAATGTATCATTGAGTGCTATGTGGTCCATTTTCGTAGGTTTCTCTTTTGAGAGAACCTCTGCAACAGCCCCATAAAGTCCCCCTGTCCACTGATGATCTTCACAGGTAATTATCATTCCTGTTTCATCAGCACATTTTAGGATCATTTCTTTATCCAATGGTTTAATGGTAGACATATTTACAACCCTTACGCTGATTCCCTCTTTTTTAAGTTCGTGAGCTGCTACGATTGCTTCCCACACCGGTAATCCGCTCGCTATAAGTGTAATGTCATTACCTTCAACCATCACCTTCGCTTTACCTATCTCGAACTTCTCACTCTTGTCAGTAAAGTTCGGCGACTTCTCCCTGTAAAATCTCACATAGCAAGGTCCTACAAAGTCTACAGCTGCTTTTACAGCATTATATGTCTGGTTATAATCACATGGAGTAATTACAGTCATGTGTGGAAGCACCCTCATTATCGCGACATCCTCGAATGACTGGTGAGTGGCACCGTCCGGTCCGACCGTTATCCCTGCGTGAGACGCGCATATCTTTACATTCATCTCGCTGTATGCAATGGATTGTCTTATCTGGTCAAATGGTCTTCCTGTTGCGAATTCACCATAGGTTGATGCTACCGGAATTTTACCTACGAGAGCCAACCCTGCGGCTGTTCCCATCATGTCCTGCTCTGCGATTCCCACTGAGAAAAATCTGTCCGGGTACGCATCTCTGAACTGATTTGTTCTCACTGATCCTGTCACGTCACCGCCTAAGACAACAACATCGGGATTTTCAGCTCCAAGCTCTTCTAACGCATCGGCAAAACCCTTCCTGGTTTCCTGCATATCGGGATTTTCGGTGTAATACTCCATCTATATGTATTTTATTTGATAAAAATTAAAAATAATTTATATAATTAATCTATTCAAATCATTAATTTGTTCAATTTACATCAATACTGCTGATTATGGGGCTTAGATACTACGATTACTCGTTAATTCAGCTTAAAGAGTATATCGAGCATTATACAAATACCCCCGGTTTTGGCTCTCCAAACATCTTTTTGTTAGCTTTATCGCTCTTAATTATTGCCGGTGCATTTTTCTTGGGACAAAAACTTCTTGAAATAAAACCCAGCTATAAGCATTATGACCCAAATGAATATCCCGATCGTCTCAAAGGTACAAACGGCCTTCTGATTTTGGCCAAGATCATATTCTTTGGTATTTTCGTAATGAATTGTGTAAATTTCTACCTAAGTTTATATTATTACGGCTCTAATCCCTGGGATTTTCTGACAACGAATAATTTAAAATATCCTAGTCCCCTATGGCCTTTGACAATACTGTTCATCACCTCCACCAATTTATTACTCCTTCTTTATTCAATATTTATATTCTTTGCGGAATTTAAGAAGAAGAGGATATTCAAGTTTGTTGTTATTATTTACCTGTACCTTATACTTTTAATTGCTGTTATTAAATACTTCCTTTTTTCACAGGTGTTCGAATCGAGCCATGAGGTAGTTTACCAGAGTTTTATCTATATGAGTTTCCTTCTTCAAATAACAATTGTAATTTCTGCTTATATTGGCTTCTCTCGCAGAGTCAATGCAACATTTTCTAATTAGTATTAAAGAAAAAACTAAATAATCTGGAAATATAATAAAATAATTAATTCCTTCTCTGTGAACTCTGTGCCTCTGTGGCAAATAAAATTTTTTTTAATATGGAAAAAGTGCGTTTAACACAAATGGTAAAATCAGCCGGATGCGCCGCTAAAATTTTTCCCGATATACTATCCGAAGCGCTAAAGGGCATCGACTGGCCGACGAATGATAACGTTCTTGTCGGGTTCGATGGTAAAGATGATGCAGGTGTTTATAAAATGAGCGACTCTCTCGCTCTTATCCACACTACGGATTTCTTTACTCCCGTTGTAGATGACCCGTATACTTACGGACAAATCGCTGCTACAAATGCCCTGAGCGATGTTTATGCTATGGGCGGTACGCCGGTAAATGGACTGAATATCGTTGCTTTCCCACAAACTGAAGATCTCTCTATTCTGAAAGAAATTCTTAAAGGCGGTGCTGATAAGATGCGTGAAGCGAATGCCGTAATAGTCGGCGGACATTCCGTTGACGTCGATAATATACTTTACGGGCTCGCAATCACCGGAACGATAAATCCGTCTGATCTTAAAACCAACGCCGGTGCAAAACCCGGTGACGTTCTGGTTCTGACAAAAGCCCTTGGAACAGGTCTGCTGAATAATTGTGTTAAATTCAGTAAACTGGATGATAATACATACAATGCTCTTATTTCGTCAATGACTACTCTGAATAAAACAGCTGCGGAAGAAATGGTTAGACATTCCGCCACTGCCTGCACGGATATAACAGGGTTCGGACTTGCCGGGCACGCAATGCAGATGGCGAAAGCTAGCAGTGTTAACCTGCGGATAAAAGTGAATGATCTTCCGATACTTGACGGAGCAATGAGCGCTGTCGAACAAAAGCTATGGACTCGCGGCGATAAATCAAACCGTATATATACGCAGGATTATGTTTCTTATGTGGGTGAAGTAAACGAAGCTCTTGAGCATCTTCTTTATGACCCCCAGACCTCAGGTGGTCTTCTTGTTGCACTTCCTGCTGATAATGCAGAGAAGTATATTGAAGATTTAAATAATAATGGTATTATATCAGCTTCGATTTTAGTTCTTGTCGAAGACGGTGATGGTAAACTAATATTTGATTATAATTAGTATGAAACAGTTTGAATCGGAAAAAGATCTATTCTCTTATATTCGGAACGTTGTCGACCATAACGTTCCGTCTCTAAAGGATATATTCAAACAATATAACTGGAAAACTTATGAGGCGGCTGAAACGATCCCGCTTTTATATGATGACAACACTTTGCTGATCGATTCCCGCTCGGAAAAGGAATTCGATACATCCCATCTACCCGGCGCGGTGAATTTTCCCGTACTTTCTACTTCTGAACGCCATTTCGTTGGTTTGATTTATAAGAAATATTCACAGCAGGCAGCAGTCTGGCTTGCTATGCAGTATGCCGACCCTAAAGCAGAGTCTCTTTCACGTTTCCTCGAGGAAAATGACGCCGGAAGTAAAAGCATAATAATCTATTGCTGGAGAGGGGGCGGTAGAAGCAGCTACCTCGCTAAAATGGTGTCAGATCTTGGTTTTAATCCATCCCGAATTTCCGGTGGCTTTAAATCATACCGTTCTCTTGTTGTTGATTTTCTCGAGTTAAGAGATTTGCCGTTCGGTTTGATCGAGATTTCGGGTTTGACAGGATCGGGTAAAAGCGAATTGCTGAAATCTGTGAAAGACGACTTCCCTGTCATAGATCTTGAACTTGCAGCGCGTCATTACTCAAGCATATTCGGACAGGTCCCGTATGATAATTTGAATTACGAACCCGTTAAAAACCAATCATCTTTCGAAAATAATATCTATGGTGACATCATACGCAAGATTAATAAGTTTCCTGAATATCACCGCGATTATTTAATAGAAAGTGAATCGAAAAAAGTAGGTAACTTCTTCATTCCCAAAAACATCTTTAATGAAATGAAAAACTGTCCTTCGATCAGGGTGGGTTGTTCACTCGAGGAACGCATAAAGCGCATTGTGAAGGATTACTTCGGAACAGGCAACAAAGGAATTACAAAAATGATGGAGATAATGAAGAAAAACGAGGAATTTCTCAAATCAAGATTAAGCAAAGAGATTTACATTGAAGCGGTAACAATGCTTCAATCCGGTAAAACTTCGGAATTCACCGAATTAATGATGGTTAAGTACTATGATAAAACATACAAAGATAAGCACAAAAGACCAATTGCTGTCATCAATACCGACTCAATAAGGGACGCGAGATTGGAGTTACTGGAAGTACTGAAAACAAAAAACCCGATAACCGGGGTTCTTGATTAACTTAATGAACTTTACAAACTTTATAAACTTAATTTACTCCGAAAGCTTCCTTCATTAATCCAACCTGGCTCGCATCGAATTTCTTTTTCGATCCCGGTGCCGGGCTAGCGCTTGCTTTCCTAGCAGCGCTTCTTAGTTCCTGTCCTTTCGCTAGTACGTTCGGGAGCCTTAGCGACATAAACAGCCACGCTCCCATGTTTGCAGGCTCTTCCTGTGTCCATATTATATCCTTCGCTTTCTTGTATTCCGCAAGCATTTCTTTAAGCGCTTCCTCAGGGAAAGGATAATACTGCTCGATTCTGATCACCGCCGTGTCTTCTATCTTTTCCTGTTCCATGAACTTAACCAGGTCGTAATACATCTTACCGCTAGTCAAAATAACGCGTTTGAATTTATCTTTATCACCTCTTTCATCGTTTATTACTTCGTGGAATTTGCCGTCCGTGAAATCCTTTGCGACTGAAACAGCCATCTTGTCTCTCAGAAGACTCTTCGGAGTCATTACGATTAACGGCTTTGGGAATTTTGCTTTAGCTCTCCTCCTGAGTAGATGGAAATATTGAGCCGGAGTTGTTGGATTTGTGACGAACATGTTATCATCGGCACACAAAGCCAAAAATCTTTCCAGTCTGGCGCTCGAGT
>CALGOI010000067.1 GCA_937959065.1 uncultured Ignavibacteriota bacterium
TTGTCTCTGTTTTCTTGTCTGTTTTTTTTTATTTTTCTCTCTTCCTCATCTCTTTCTCTTAGTATCACTTAAGCACCGGACATTGCAAACTCTTCCGCTATTGCTTTACCAATTCCCTGTGTGCTCCCGCATACTACCGCAGTCTTTCCTTCAAGTGATACGATCATTCTGACCCTTCCCTTTCTTTTAAATATGTGTAATAATATCCCAATTCGACTTTTAATGCTTCAGGAAGTACCGGCAATGACGATCGTGGTATCATAAATGTTGTCATATCAAAGAGGTCCCTGAACACCTTATGTTTCTCCGCAGTTCTTAGCAAATAGTTATGGCCGGAAGAACCACCCGTTCCTATCTTCGCTCCTATCATACGGTGAACCATGAGCGCGTGTTTATATCTCCATGTGGTGAAGTTCTCATCAATATCAACCAGCAAATTTAAAAATCTGTACGGCATGTGAAGTATCGGTTCATCTCTGTACAAATTAATAAATAACGCTGCAAGGGTCGCTTTATATGAAAATTTCTTAAATCCTTCGTCAATAAGTTTATTATATCTTTGCTCGTCGAATAGCGGAGCAAAACTTTCTCGTGTTCCTTCGTGTGCTACGAACTGCTTCTCTCTCTTCTCATCTGTAAAATCCGGGTTATTTGCGATTACATCCTTTTCCCAGTCAAGCATCTCCGTTACAGCTTTTCCATACTGTTCGATGAAATTAAATCCATCCACTTTCAGAAAAGGAGTCCTTTCAAGCCAGCCGTTCACAACTTCTAGCAGCGACATATTCTTCTCGGAATCAATTAATTCCTTCTGATGTGTTTCCGATACGAGCTCATGATACTCCTTACTTCCAAAGGTCACTCGCATATCCGTCCTGAGTCCGAGTTTGTTTTCTATTGTCCTGAACTGAACACTCTGGAATCCCTAAGCAGGGACTAAATAATCCCTGAAATCCAGAAAATCCAGCGTAGTCATTGTTTCCAACACCCTTAACTGGTCGATTAGTATCCTTTGTATCTCCGTTATTCGGTCCAGTCTTGATATCGCAATTCCAATATTCCTCTCGTCCACTTTATTGTCATCGAACATATCTACTACCGAATTAAGCTCGAATATTATCTGCTTAAACCATAATTCATATGCCTGGTGAACAATTATAAACAACATCTCATCATGCGCGGGATTTCCGTATTCTTCACTTTTCCTGTGTTGTGAATCGAGCAGCTTATCCAGCTGAAGATAATCCGAATAATAAACGGGCGGGTATTTCTTGTTCATTTTTCCTGTTTTCTTTGTAGTATCAATTAAAATACGTCTACGGAATGACTATTTAAAGATAGTTTGGAGTGATATTTTGTATAAATTTCATCATTTATGCGAACTTTCGTCTCAATAAATCTAACTAACGAAATAAAAAAAGAACTGAAAGACCTGCAGGAGCAGATTAAATCTAAAATGACTCCGCGCGAGGCAGGCTCTATGCGCTGGGAACAACCCGACAAATTCCATATTACCCTATTTTTCATTGGCGATATCGATGCCGGAATACTGAATCGCGTCAAGAATTCTCTTAATGCAGTTAATTATGACGAGGGTCCCCTTTCCCTAAATCTATACTCCATAGGCGGTTTTCCAAATCTCCGTTCACCAAGAGTACTATTTGTAAATATTAAAGATGATGGTAAGCTTATAAAACTTGCGGATGAAGTTCACTCTGAAATGAATGAATTGGGATACGAGTCCGATAAAATATTCCACCCGCATATCACACTCGGAAGAATAAAACGGGATAGAAAGGTCAACCTGACTAAGCTATCTGAAATAAATGTGGATATAAAATTCGATGCAAATGCTTTTTACCTAATGGAGAGTAAACTTCAGCAGACGGGATCCGTCTACACGAAACGTGAAAGATACGAACTCTCTATACTCAAACCATGAATTGCCACGAGCTTTAGCTCGTGGTATCCGAATTAACTATTAACGGCTTTAGCCGTTAAAAACCGGGAAAAAGCAGCGATGTTGCAAAAAATCCCCTCTTGAGAGGGGTGGATTCGACGAAGTCGAAGACGGGGTGTGTTAAAAATCAAATCCTTTTAACGCCGAAGGGGTGACATTATTTTAGAATACCACCCCATAATAAAATTTAACCCCGAAGGGGTGACACTATATAACATCTATAAAAAAGAACAGGTCTTCCACCCCTGGAAGACCTGTTAAAAGAACGTACAACATGAAACACTAAGTGTAATAATATATAATACTTACGCTTAATTCAACCCTAAAGCCTTATCCACGTCAGTATAATCAAATCCAAATGCATCCGCTACACCCTTATAAGTAATAACCCCATCGATTACATTCAATCCTTTTCTTAGCTCTACGCTGTCTGTTAATGCCTGTTTGTAGCCCTTGTTAGCCAGCTGAACCGCATAAGGTAATGTCGCATTCGTCAAAGCAATCGTCGAAGTAAATGGAACAGCGCCGGGCATG
>CALGOI010000068.1 GCA_937959065.1 uncultured Ignavibacteriota bacterium
AGATATAGTGTTTTTTTATGATAGGTACTATTTACAATCATTAAGAATCTATATAGCTTTACAAAGCTCCCTACCCTTGATATTAATATCATTATTTAACCTAATTCAAATGGGTATGAAAAAATTCTACCAGATTCACCTTATTATTCTATTCCTCTTATTATCGGCAGCCGTTTATGCTCAGCCGTATTCTTCTGTCGTACCAATATCAGACGGAAACAATGACAAGAATCCGAAATTTAATCTAAATATCAATGGAGATTTGTTCACATCTTACTTATATGAACTTTTCGTATTTGAACGGCTTTTACCGGATTCGTCAGTACACATTTGCGCTCTAAAAATTAATAAGGACGGTGTATTTGATAGTTTAATTTATCTGACACCGTTTACAGCTGTACCCCGTAAAAATATAAATCCTTCAATCGCTTATAATCAACCCTCCTTCAGTTTAAATGTACCTCGTTACATACTTGTTATCTGGGAGACAAATCAGTTTGGGAGCTCCAATATTTATGGTAAAAGATACATCGAAGGACAGGGGTGGTCTGATGCATTCGCAATTGATTCTTCCGTCACGCAAACATTCACTCCAAATGTTGTTTGTATGGATTCGACTAATTTTGCGATTACTTTCAGAAAAGGTAATGATATCTTTTTTAAAAAGTATAATATCATTACCGGGTTATTTACTCCTGAGCAAAATCTGACATCTACAGATGCATTGGCTTGTTTAAATCCAAGTATTGTCATGCGAAATGGAAACCCTGCTAACCTAATTGTTACTTATGAAAGAGAAATAAATGTCTCGAAACGAAGTATATGCTATCAGCATAGGTTAGCTTATAATGATGCATCTCCCTGGTCTGCGCAAGATTCCATATCGTTTACGGGTAATAATAAAAATGCCGGGTTTAATGATCCATATATGGCAGTATATGAGAATAATTCCGGATCAAACTGGCGAGTTAAAGGTGTCCAGATAAATTTAACCGGGAGTCATGTATTTCATAATCTCTTTGCAAATCCCGGAGGTGATTATTCCAATTTTAGCGCAAAGTATTTTCTAATAACTGATGGCGGAGGACCCTATTCAATTCACGCTTTAATAGAAGACCAGTTCTTAAACTGGAATTTTGCGAATTTTTATACATGGGGGTCTCAAACCCCAAACTTTCAGGTTGAACTCAGTGAAATCGGAAGCAACAAATCTGTATCGATGGTTTCTTCTAATCCAATAAGAAATGGAGGAAATTGTTTAAGATACTGGTTCATTTTTAACATTACACTTAGTCCAACCATGCAGTTTGAATCCAGGTTATTTGGTCTTTACATCGATAATTGTGTTACAGCTGTTTCACAAATTGGAAGCGATATACCACACGCCTACAAACTATACCAAAACTATCCGAATCCATTTAACCCTGAAACAAAAATATATTTCGACATTCTCCAAAATGAGTTTGTAACTCTTGAAGTTTTCAATGCTTTAGGTGAACGGGTATCTTTGCTTGCAAATGAACGGCTCTCACAGGGTAGCTATGAATACAATTTCAATGCATCTGATCTTTCCAGCGGATTATATTATTACCGTCTTTCAGCAGGGGATTTTACCTCTACTAAGAAAATGATTTTATTGAAGTAATTTTAGAAAAAGGTTATATACGTATATAACCCTATTCTGATTGATTCTGAGTTTGCGATCATTTATTTTGAGAGTCATTAATCGAAATTTTAGAAATGACATTTATAAAAGTATATAGAGGTGATTAAGTTTGTTTTTTAAGGATTGAAAGATAAAAATTTTATAAAAACAATTGACTCAGAAGTACTTGAAAAAACAATGCGTGCTTTCTTACCTTAACTAATTTTTAAACAAATTATTATAAAAACAATTCTACCATTTCCTTTATATTTTAACAGCATTACTATTTTTATTTGAACTTGACTATTACCATTATTAAATATAAGTTGAATTTATCGGAAGGTTTTAATTATTATGTAGTTAACCAAATGGTAAAATGGCTCCCGTAATTTTATCAAATGGCACTTGTTTGTAAAAATATGAAAAACAATTTCTTACAGATCCTGCTGGTACTGTTATCTATTCCGGCAGGGCTTATACATGCGGGAGACCGATCCCCCTTTAGGAATTATTCTCATAATTACCAGAATTACCCAAATAACACTATTGAGGATTTTTCTGTTACTAATCTTTATGAATCATTTGAAAGTACGGTTTTTCCTCCTCCGGGATGGATTAAGATAAATCCTGATGGGGGTTCAGGATGGACAAGAGTCACTGTCGGTACCACCCCGATTCCCGGTTGGAATGGAGGCACGATTACAGCTCCTCCGGGAGGTGGTAGTGCTACTGCATTTTGTACATGGAATACAGGTGGAATAAACGGGAACGATCAATGGCTCGTAACCCCACGGATCACAAATATCCAATCTGGTGACTCCTTAACATTTTATTTATTAAAACCAGGGTATACAAGTCAGACATTCTCTGATACTTTTATTGTATTAATCTCTACAACTACCCCTACACAAGGAGCTTTTACAGCAATTGATACAATAGGGATCGCAAGCGGAAGTCCTGATACATTATGGAGGAAACACCGCTACAGAATAGCCGATTATGTTTCCCCCGGGGCTAATGTTTACATAGCTTTTAGAGAAAAGGTACAGGATAATCAAAACAACGGCGCGGCATTTCAACTTGACCTTGTAAACGTTTTTTCCTCTTCAATATCATCTTTAAATATATTGAACAGGGAGTTTCCTGTTTCATATAAATTAGAACAAAATTATCCAAATCCATTTAACCCGACAACAAATATAAAATTTACTATTCCTTTAGATAAAAATAATTCAACTGAGGTCAGGCTGATTGTTTTTAATTCACTTGGTCAGAAAGTCACAACTCTTATCAATTCAAATCTTTCGCCGGGAAGCTACGAATATAGTTTTGACGGAGCAAATCTCAATAGCGGAATTTACTATTATACTTTGTTTACGGAAGATATTACCGAAACAAGGAAAATGGTTTTAATAAAATAGTAACTGATTATTATCTTTAAATTAGGTTTTATACTTATATATTTATTATAAATCATTTAAAAAACTGTTGTTTTTACTAAATTTTCAAGAAATTCAGGAGAACAAATGAAAAAGAAAATTACACTTTTTGCAGTGTTAGTAATTTTTGCAGGTTTTGTTTCAATGGGTTTTACACCTGATGGAGACAGAACTCCAAGGACAAAAATTTCTACTGACAACCCAAAAGTAGTGAAGGGTCCCGAACTCGATAATCCTTCACCGCTTTTTGAATCATTTGAAAGTCCGACGTTTCCACCTGCAGGATGGATAAAATTAAATCCGGATGGTGGAACAGGTTGGGAAAGACTTACCGCGGGAACAACTCCAATTCCAGGATGGAACGGCGGTGTTATAACAACTCCTCCAGGTGGACAAACTGCGGTGGCATTTTGTACATGGAATACAGGAGGAGCCGTTAGTAACGATCAATGGTTAGTTACACCACAGATTACAAACGTTGGTGCAGGAGATTCTTTATCGTTCTGGGTGCAGTGCCCCGGATATACTAACGGATCTTACAGCGATTCACTATTGATAATGGTATCTACAACTACACCGACCCTTGGGGCTTTCACAAGAGTTGCAGGTTTTTACTGGCCTGCGGCTTCTTCCGATACTAACTGGTCCAGAAAAGCCTTTCGATTAACTAATTTTGCCGGTGTAACTCCGGGATCTAACATTTACATTGCATTCAGAGAAAAAGTTGCTGACAACTTTAATGATGGTGCTGCAATTCTACTTGACCTTGTTCAGGTTTCAGTTTTAACAAGCATTCAGCAAACAAGCACTCAAACACCTGATGCATATAAGCTTTCTCAAAACTATCCGAATCCTTTCAATCCCTCAACTAAGATCAGTTTTGATATTCTTGAGAAGGGTTTTGTTTCCTTGAAAGTTTTTGATATGCTGGGAAGAGAAGTAGCAAACCTTGTCAATAAAGATTTAAGTGCTGGAAGTTACACTTATGATTTCGATGCCAGCAAATTAAACAGCGGCATTTACTTTTATCAGATCAGAACTAATGACTTTGTAGAAACAAAGAGAATGACTCTTATTAAGTAGATATATTTATTTCCTCTATCTTTTTTAAAAGCCATGGTTTATTAATCATGGCTTTTTCGTTTAATACTTCCTTTTTCAATTTTATAACATCAAAATTTTTGTCTTCTAAGCTGTTCTTTATATCAAACAACCTCTTTGCAAAGTTTATATAATTCAAGAAGAAAGGTTTCGATGATTCTGTGACATACCTTTCGCTGTTTATGAAATGCTTATACCCGTCAATATTAGAATAAAATGGCTCAGCCTCATTCATTTCAAAATATATTTTGAGATATAAGGATTTTAACTGATGCTTATACGTCATGTCGTCGGAAACTATATTTGAAGCAGCTTCCAATGCTTTCTCGTATTCTTTTCCGTGATAGAAAACCAAAGCCCGGCAAAAAGAATACGCATTATGTTGCTCAGTCTTTTCCAATTCGGATATATATTTCTCAATAAAATTATCCACCCAGCTAAACTCATTCACCTCCATACCGTTAACCACTGTATTAAAATAAGTTATTTACGTCATATAT
>CALGOI010000069.1 GCA_937959065.1 uncultured Ignavibacteriota bacterium
GGGTTTGTAAAAACAGGTGTTTTATGACAGCCACGAATTTTACGATTTTTTTAGCAACATTGTTTTGCCACGGAGGCACAGAGGGCACAGAGAAATAACCGTGTATTATTGTGTTCATGGTAGTTTGGTTTAAATTTTTTAATATTCACAACCCCTCTGTCATTGTAACCTCTCCCCGTTTTGCGGTTGATTGCGTTCCCAAATCGGAGTTTGGGAACGAGGGACCCCTTCGGAGGAAACGAGGTGTTGTATGCGGGATCGCGGACAATGACTTCTCCCCTTTCTTCAAAGGGGAGACAAAAAGGTTATACAAAGATATGGGATGGGGGTGTGAGGTAAAATGGAAAAAGGGTCATATGCGCATGTATCACCGATTGTAGAATAAGTTTGTAAAGTTCATAAAGTTAAAAAGTTTGTAAAGATAAGGAGATGTGGATAGTATGGGAAGATGTGAGAAAAATGATATAAGGCAGTTTATTTAGTTAATACAAACTTTTTAACAACAAATCTTTTGCCGGAGTATAATTTATAGAAATATATACCCGATGACAGTTTATCAGCATTATAACTTACGGTGTATGTTCCGGGATCTTTTGAACCATAATTTATGAAGTCAATCTTTTTACCCAACATATCATAAAATTCAAGCCTGATAATACCTCTTTCTCGTATTTTAAATACTATATTGGTTGAACTGTTAAATGGATTAGGATAATTCTGTAACACCTCAAAATCTCCGGGAATCTCATTACCAGTTTGTAAAATACTTGAAGTTCCTCCGTTGGTAGTAAATAATATCTTGCCAAGATTCCCCACCGCCCAAACTACTGAATCATTATATGCATACATCGATCGTATAAATCCATTTCCAAACTGTGAAGTCGTTACCTGCTGTACCCAGCTTTGACCGCCGTCAGTAGATCTGTATATCACTCCATTCTCTCCTCCTGCCCAGCCTGTACTGTCATCCGCAAATTCTACTGTGTAAATATTATTAGGTGCACTTGGAACTAAACCAATGCTGTCCCAGGTTGAACCAAAATCCGTGGTTTTGTAAACTCCTCCGGAAAAACCAATTAACCAGCCTGTGTTACCATTTATAAATGACTGTCTCCAAAAGTTTGGCTGTCCCGGACCATTAACTACCTGTACTTGTGTCCAGTTAACTCCTCCATTTGATGTTTTATAAAATGAAGCAGCATCCCCACATGAAACACCCTCCAACGCATTTCGGAAGTAGATGTCATGTTGATCGGATGGATTGTAAATGGAATCAAATGTTAGTCCACCGTTTGTTGTTTTAAAAACAATTAAGGTTCCGCAAATCCAACCAGTGTCTCTGTTCAGGAAAAACGGTGCTTCAAAACTTGGACTGTCAGGAGGATTACCGTTTCGCAAAGCCACCCAGTTATCGCCCCCATTTGTTGTCTTAAGGATCGTGTTAAACCATCCCGACGCATATACCACCATTGAGTCGACAGGCCATATACCCTGGATAAGGTTATTAGTCGGATGTGTCTGAAGAAACCAGTTGACTCCTCCGTCTGTTGTCTTGTATATCCTGTTGTCGCCACATGCCCAGCCTGTGTATCTGTTTATAAATTCTACATCTCTTATGGCATTATTAGTGCCTGTCGGCTGCTGAACCCATTGGGAATAAGAATTAAAATACATGCCGGAAAACACAATAATTCCAAGGAAGAATCGTATCATAATTTTAAAATTTTAGAATATTAAATAGTAAATCATGGTAGTGTAGTTTTTTACAAAAGTAAAACTATTTCAACTTAATATCAATTACAATTAAGTTTTTTACAATAGTTTAAAGGTTGAATTTAATGCAGTTAATTAGCTAATATAATTTTATTTTTAAACAAAAAAAGCTGCTCTTATGAGCAGCTTTTTTTCTAAAACGGCATTATTTCAAATACCTGTTAATCAGCTTATGTTTCAAAAGCTCGGCCAGAGTGAGATTCATTTCCTTTTCCAGTGAATCCATTTTGTCTATTACAGAATACAGGTATGTTGTTTCAAGCAGGTATTCTATGGAAGAAATTTCTCCGGCTAGAAGAGCCCTTTCATATAATGGAATATTATCTATTGAATTAATAATATCTTTACTCTCGTTAATTGTATTACGAAATGCAATGTACCGGTCGTAAAGCTGCTTGACTTCGAAGTAATGCTCATTAATATGCTCGTCCATTAGTGATTTAGTATAAACTGCCTGGAGTTCTTTTGTTCTGACCGTATTGTTATTTTCCCAAAGCGGAATCGAAATCCCCGCATGGAATCCGTTGAAATTTCCATTCAGCTGATTCTTGTACCTGTAACCTATCTCGATCTTAGGCAGCCGTAACGCTTCATTTACTTCTATCTCCTGTTTGATAATCCGGTATTCTGAGTTAAGATGCTTAAGCAGAGGATCATATGTTTCGATTTCCCCTTCCAGCACTGTAAACGATGGTAATTCAAACCCCGGGTACACGGTATCAGCATAAGATATCTCCTTTCCGCCATTGAGTTCTGTCAGTTTAGTATTCAGATGAGTGATCTCGATTTCATTCAGATCTATCTCGCTTTTAATTGTTACTGCCTGCAGCCTGGCTTTATTCACAACCATAATATTCAGGTCTCCTTCATTCAGCTTGGTCGTCAGGTATTGGTGTAGCCTTTCTGCTGTTTCATATCTTTCCATCAATTCATTTTTTCTTCTGTAATAATATATAATTTCTATGCAGATCAGTTTAGCTTCCAATAAGATTTCCTGTTTTGCAATTAGTTCATCATAAATAAGATGTGATGAGCGAAGATCGGCCAGGTCGTTTTTCTTAGCATAGACCGTAGGGAAATCGAAAGTGAAGTCCACCGAGAATTCCCTCTCATCACCAATACTCCCCGGGCTTCCGAATAAATGATTATACGACACAAATGGGTCGTATGGGGCAAGCCCAACGGTATATTCCGCGTGCCTGTATTTTACCATCTCTTCAATCGACTTTATCCTCAGGTTGTTTTCTGATATCCTGTCCAGGACCTCTTCGATAGTGTTTTGCGCATTCACGGGAATGTTGAGCGCAAGAATAAATATGGTTATAATTAGTTTATATCTCATCTTCTTCGGAGTTTTGATTAGCCATGTAATAAATTACAGGAACAACTATTAAGTTAAGGAAGGTACTTGTTATAAGCCCTCCAAGTATAACTTTAGCCATCGGGCTTTGTATCTCGTTGCCGGGTTCATCTCCGGCGATCGCAAGGGGTATCAGCGCAAAACCCGCCGATAACGCCGTCATTAATATCGGATTGAGCCTGTCCAGCGAGCCCATTATTATCCTGTCGTAAAGTCCATGCCCCTCTATTTTCAATGTATTGTATCTCGATACAAGAAGGATGCCGTTCCTTGTTGCAATCCCGAACAAAGTAATGAACCCGATAATGGAGGGTATGCTTATAATCGCTGAAGTGAAGAACACGCTGAAGATACCTCCTATCAGCGCGAGGGGAAGATTCACCAGGATGATCGCGGCAATCTTAAAGTCCCTGAACTCCTGGTATAACAGAAGCATTATCACAAGCAACGAAAAGAATGACATGATAAGTAGTGTCTGTGATGCCTCCTCTTCTGCTTCGAATTGACCGCCGTATTCCAGGCGGTAACCTTCGGGAAGTTTAACTCCGCCGCTTATCTTTGTTCTTATCTCATCGACCACGCTTCGCTGATCTCTTCCAGTCACATTTGCCGACACCACTATCTTTCTTTGAACATTCTCCCTATTGATGGTGCTGGGTCCAGTCTTCGACTGAATATCCGCTACATAATACAATGGTACCTTCTGCCCGTCATAAGTGTCGATTAGTGTATTCCTTATATTCTCAATGCTGTTGTTCTTTTGGTCTTCAAATCTCAGCAGCAGCTCATAGCTTCTGTTTCCTTCAAATACCTGGCTGACCTCCTCCCCTGCAAAAGCCACGTCTATGTACTCGGTAAATTCCGACATAGGTATGCCGTACTTAGAGAGCATTTCTCTTTTGGGTTTTATCTGTATCTGGGGTATCTCTACCTGCTGCTCCACACTGAGATCTACAAGCCCTTCAGTATCCTGTATTACACCTTTGATCTCATTAGCCAGAGAAAATAACTTGTTTAGGTCATTGCCATACAGCTTAATGGCAATATTTGCGCGGGTACCGGAAAGCATATGGTCTATCCGATGCCCGATGGGCTGACCGATCGTTATACTGACGCCCGTTATGCCCGCCAGCTTTTCCCTGACCTCCTCCATGAACTCTTCCCTCGAGCGGTCATCCAGCTCAAACGGTGCTTCGACTTCGGATGAATTAACCCCCTGCGCGTGTTCATCGAGTTCGGCTCTTCCGGTCCTCCGTGCAGTGGTTTTGATCTCCGGTATTGTAAGTAATGTCTTCTCCACGAGTTCACCCATATTATTACTCTCTTCCAGTGAAGTTCCCGGAAGCGTAACAACACTTATTACCAGTGACCCCTCATTAAATTCAGGCAGGAAGCTCCTGCCGAGATTATACATCACTATAAGAGCCGCAACAAGCAATGCCACTGAAGTACCAATCACCAATTTCTTATTATCCAGGGATTTTTTAAGAAGATTATCATATAGCCGGGTCAGGTAATCTACCAGTTTATTTCCATGCGATTGTTTCTCCAATACATTGTCATCCGTAAGTAAATAGCTGCAGAGTACGGGGGTAAGTGTAATTGCCACGATTAGCGACGCAAATAATGATACTATAAACGCTATACCCAACGGAACCAGTAACCGTCCCTCCATTCCCGATAGAAAGAAAAGCGGAAGGAATGCGGCAATAATAATAAATGTAGCATTAATAACAGAGGGACGTATTTCTATCGAAGCATTATAAACAACATCCA
>CALGOI010000070.1 GCA_937959065.1 uncultured Ignavibacteriota bacterium
GTTATGGGGAAGGTACTAGGGTTGTCCATTTAAGTCGTTATCCAAAAATACTCTCTTAAACGCATCTCTCAACTTATCATCAATAGTGTTCTCATTATTTTCATTACTCGGATCCAGATAATCACTTCCTGACCTGAACCACTGGTAAGGATCCATAATTATCGTAACATTTATATCCTGTCCCTGCTCGATCGTGAAAGCTCCCTGTAGAGCAAGCTCCATATTAATGGATTTTCTTGATTTATACACAAAAGGAGCTCCGTTGTAAGTCCCTTTTGCTACTACTGAATATCTTCTGCTTCCGCTTGTTCCTTCTTTAAAATCGGGATCTGATACAACTTCATTATCTTCAGGTTTATGAATCTTGAATCTTAACCTGTTAAATGTTCCCGCAGGTATGGAACCTCTGATATTGGCTCGGATATTTCCTGACATGTCCAGGTTCACGACTATTGGTCCTACTTTTATTTCGCCTTCAGACCCATCTGTTCTTCTGAATTTCACATCGCGGAGTAAAAACTTTGCTTCGGAAATATTCATGGTTGCTGATGGATTATCTGACGTCTCTACTTTCGAACTTATCGTTGCATTGTCATTTTCGTTTCCTGTCTCACCGCCCGCTACACTATCAAATTCACTGCAGCCGCTGAATAAAAATCCAAGCATCAGCATCATTAGAAGTATTCCCATCATGTACATTACCGTTCTTGAATATGTTCCTTTTGTGTATTGTTCAAAGTTGTGTTTCATTACTTATTTTCCTTATGGTTTTAAATTATTTAATTAGAGTCATTTTTTTAGTCTGTGTAAAATCACCTGCGCTGAGCTGGTAAATATATACACCTGTGCTTAATGAAGAGGCATCGAAGTTATAAGTATATTCACCTGGTGATAAATTACCATTCACAAGATTTGCGACTTCTTTTCCCGAAAGGTCATATGCCTTTAATATCACAAAACTCTGTTTTGGAACATTAAAATTAATTGTAGTTGAGGGATTGAATGGATTCGGGTAATTCTGAGCTAATTTATACTCATTCGATATCGAATTGCCAACATTGCTTATAGCAGTCGGATTGTAATTCCACGCTGCGATCTTTAGAGCTGAGTTACCGCCTGCCTGAAAGAACTCACCGCCGGCAATCAATGCATCACCGATCACAGTCAGCGCTTCTACTTTATTATCCATTCCAGAGCTGAATGATGACCAGCTGCTCCCGTTCCAGCGCGCGATCCTGTTTGCTGATGTAGAACCTGCAGACATTAACTGTCCTGCTGCTACAAGCTCATTATTATAAACTGTTAACGCATACACTCTGTCTTCTACGCCGCCGCCTACACTGCTCCAGCTGCTGCCGTTCCACTGCATAACATAGTTACCTGTTTCGAACTCACCACCTGCGATCAGCTTGTTATCATATACTGTCAGAGCAAATGTCCTGTCGCTCAATCCGCTTCCTAATGCCGACCAGGTGCTTCCGTCCCATCTTGCGATGTTATTAGCGCTGTTTCCGCCCGCCGTGCTAAAGCTGCCTGCCGCAATTAGATCTCCATTAAATACCGTGAAGGCAAACACCTGGTCATTCATACCGCTTCCTAATGATGACCAGCTTGTCCCATTCCATGATGCAACGAAGTTAGCGCTTGTGCCGCCGGCATTTGTAAAAGATCCGCCCGCTACAAGTGTGTTATTGTATATACCAAGCGATTTCACTTCGTCATTCAAACCGTTGCCTACTTTGTCCCAGCTCGAACCATTCCACTTCGCAATGTAACCGACAAATGTTCCATTGGATGTGGTAAAATTACCGCCGGCATATATTTCACCATTATATACCTTAAGAGTATATACCGGGGCATTAAATCCGCTACCCATTGGATTCCATTGTGATCCGTCCCACCGGGCAACGTAGTTTGCGTTTACTCCGCCCGCTGTCGTAAATTCACCTCCGGCGATTATATCACCGTTAAATTCTATCACTGCGTTTACATCCCCGTTCATCCCGCTTCCAAGTGAACTCCAGGATTGTGCCTGTATATTCCATGCCAATAGAACAGGGAATATTATCATTAAAAAAAGTTTTAGGGGTTTCATGTTGTACATCCTTTTTATTTAGTGTTTCAAATATCGTACTACAAGGTACGATTAAATTATACAGAATTATTACAAATGTCAATACCCTAAAAGAGAATAAAACCACTTTTTCTTACATGAGACGCTAAACTCTATTTTTACAATAAAAAAACCCCGGGAAACCGGGGTTTTTGAAAGGAATATTTTGTATAAACTCTACTTATATAACAGGTATTTCTCCCGCTTCTCTTTAAATCTATTCAGATCCTTGGTGTAAGATAAAACGATTTGGTCAAGCGTCGAACCTCCATTAACCATCTGCTTTAACTTCTTCGTACCCGCAAGCTTATCTATAAATCCGTCATTTCGCCAGGAAAATCCCGGGAATTTCTCGTTCAATACTATTAATAGAGCGATCCCAACTTTCACAGGCTCGAATTTAGACGGATCAGTCACATTAATAAATACACCGCCGCACTCACGGTCTACATATTTCGGCGGATTGGATGGACTGGTAATAGAAGATGGCACAAAGTTAATTGCTTCAAATGTTACTCCCGGGAACTCGTATTTATCCATCTCTTCTTTTAATTTATTCCCGTCGCAATAAGGAGCACCCACATACTCGAATGGTCTCTCTGTCCCCCGTCCTTCAGCAAAATCCGTCCCCTCGAATAAACACGTACCCTGGTAGGTACCCGCTGTCGAAGGGAAGTACATACTCGGTGAAGGCTTAACCCAAACAATCCCCAGATCGTTATAATTCGTCGTCCTGCTGTAATTCTTCATTTCTACAACCTCCAGGTCGCAGGTATTATTAAAGTATTCACTATTTATGAACCGTGCCAGCTCGCCGCAAGTCATGCCGTAAGCTATTGGTATATCCAGTAACCCGACGAACGACTTAACGTTATTCTCCAGCATGAACCCGTCCACATAATCACCGTACGGTATCATTGGCCTGTCACATACGACGAACTTCACTCCGTAGTCAGTCGCTGCCTCCATACAATAGTACATCGTATTTATGAACGTGTAAAATCTCGCTCCCACATCCTGTATATCATAGATCAATACATCCACATCCGAAAGGTCCCCGGATGTAGGTTTCTTCTTGTTACCATAAAGTGAAACTACTTTGAGCCCTGTTCTCTTATTAACGTGTGTTACATCTTTATCGTCTATTTCGAATCCATGCTCCGGGCTGAATATCTTAATAAGATTGGTATTCTCATTCTGTAACAGCAGATCGACGAATAACCTGCCGTCTGAAACCACACCGCTTGTATTGGTAATGATAGCCACATTTTTTCCTGCAATGATCTCCGCCTTCTCCTCAAGCAGAACTTCATTACCGAGCTTAAAACCATCCTTAACAGGATTTGTTTTCTCTACCGGTGTATTTGGATTATGAAGGAAAAAAGATGCAAACAATATCGCGGCAAGGATTTTCATTGTATCGGTTTGATTAATATCTGAAGTAAAATAAAAAAGGTTTACCTATAATTAAATAGATAAACCTTTATCAAAGGAAATTTAAATTTAGTCTATTTCCGACCTTATAAGCTCAATAAGCATCCGTACACCAACGCCTGTCGCATGTGAAGGAATGTACTCCGTCGGTTTTGAATTCATCGCAGTCCCTGCTATATCCAGGTGCACCCAGCTATAATCTTTAACGAAACGCTTCAGAAACATACCTGCTACTATCGAGCCTGCCTGTCTTCCCTTTCCAACGTTAGTTACATCTGCAACATCAGAATCGATCAACTTGTCATACTCTTCCCATGACGGAAGCTGCCATACTCTTTCGTAAGTCTTCTCACCGGCAGTAACAAGCTTCTTAACCAGCTCATCATCATTGGAAATTGCAATCGTAGCATAGTGCCCAAGCGCAATCAGAGCCGCACCTGTTAATGTTGCAAGATCGATGGCATACTTTGGTTTATATTTAGAAGCATATGCAAGAGCGTCACCAAGGATTAATCTTCCCTCTGCGTCCGTATTCTGAACTTCAACAGTAGTACCGTTGATTGCCGTGATAATGTCTCCCGGACGGAATGCAGATCCGCTGGGCATATTCTCTACAAGCGGAATAAGTCCTACCAGGTTCACTTTTAATTTCAGTCTTGCTGCTGCTTCGAAAGCACCTACTACCGCGCCGGCTCCGCACATATCCATTTTCATTGCTTCCATGCCCGATGACGGCTTTATTGAAATACCTCCTGAATCGAATGTTACACCTTTTCCTACAAGCACAACCGGTTTGCTCTTCGCGCTGCCGCCGTTATATTCCATTACGACAAACTTCGGCTCATTGAGACTTCCCTGCGCTACCGCAAGGATACAGCCTGCTTTCATCTTCTCAAGCTCTTTCTTATTATAAACCTTAACTTTATAATTAAGCTTTGCGCCCTGCTTTTTTATAATATTTTCTATATACTTAGGAGTGGTGATGTTATCCGCTTCATTATCCAGGTCCCTTGCCATATTAGTTGCATTTCCGAGTATCTCGCCGTCCTTTACACCCTTCTCAAATTGTTTATGGTTCTTACTGTCTTTACCCGAGAAAAATACCAGCTGCTTCAGTTCTATCCTCTCATAATCTTTGCTTGTAAAATACTTATCGAACCTGTATAATCTCATTAGACAGCTTTCGCTCATCGCAGTCGCTACGTCTTCTGGAGAGCATCCGTTAAAGTCTTCCTCGAATATCTCAATTGCAACTGAATCTACCTTTAGCTGTCCTGCTATTTTGATTCCCCGGGAAGTCGCCTTTCTAAGCTTTTCCAGGTCGCATTTGTCTTTAGCCCCTACCCCCGAAATGATGATTCTTTTACCGCCGGCATACAGGAGATCGTTTTCAGTTTCTTTCCCTCTGAAATCATCGATACTTTCTTTTTGTATCGTGACACCAAGAAGTTTCTCGATGCCTTTGATTCTTTCCTTTATCTTTTTCCCATCTTCGAAGCATAAGAACATATATGCGTCTGCCTTTGGTAATCCTTTACTATATGTAACTTTCATTTCAGAAATAATTATTT
>CALGOI010000071.1 GCA_937959065.1 uncultured Ignavibacteriota bacterium
CAGTAAAAACATACGAGGGTACACACGAAATGCATACGCTCATACTCGGTGAAGATGTCACCGGTATAGCAGCTTTTGATAATTAAAAATGTGGTCTGATGCCCATTGAAAAAATAGTTATTAAAACCACCTTTTCTGAACAGGAGAAAGCCGATAAGGAATATTGGTTATCTACAACACCTGAAGAAAGATATCTTGCTGCCAAGATAATACGGGATAGGTTCATCAAAATTAAGTATGGAACTAGAAAAAGATTACAGAGAGTTCATACAGTCGTTAAACGAAAATGATGTTGAATATTTACTTGTCGGTGGTTACGCTGTTATTCACTATGGATATCCACGTCTGACTATTGACATGGATATATGGATAAACTCTAGCCAGGACAATGCTATGAAAGTATATCATTCTCTCGAAGGATTTGGCTATCCTATGGAAACTATTAACGTAAATGATTTTTCAACACCTGATTTAATTTTTCAAATTGGAAGACCACCAGTTAGAATTGATATTTTAACTTCAGTTGAAGGTTTATCTTTTGATAATGCATTTAAAAATAGAATAAAAGTAAAAGACAAAGGAACTGAAATAAACATTATCGGGCTTGACGATCTTAAAAAAAATAAAAAAGCCGTAGGTCGCCACAAAGACCTTGATGACTTAGAAAACCTTCAATAACTCTATCCTTGATCGCAATAGCATCACAAAACATTTCAAAATCTTTCGACGGTAAAACCCCGGTACTCGATAATGTTAGCTTCGAAGTTCCGCAGGGCGAGGTAGTGGGATTTCTCGGTCCGAACGGCGCCGGGAAGACTACGACTGTCCGTCTGCTTAATGGAGTATTATCGCCCGATAAAGGTAAGATGTTCCTCCTCGGTGAGGAAGTCCACCCTGATAAACGTGACATCCACCGTGAATGCGGTGTTATGACCGATACCGCCCATAGCTATGAAGACCTGACCGGGATGGAAAATCTCGTCTTCTTCGCGCAGCTCTATGGCTTATCAAAAAGCGATGCTATCGACCGGGCTGAACGGGTTATGAAACTATTCGAAATATACGAAGCGAAAGATAAAAAGCTGAAAGAATACAGCACCGGGATGAAGAAACGTCTCTCACTGGCAAGAGCATCCATACACAATCCGAAGATTCTATTCCTGGACGAACCAACTTCCGGGCTCGACCCTGAAGCTGCTAAGAAAGTTAATCTCCACATAAAAGAGATTGCTTCAGAAGAAAAAGTAACCGTTTTCCTCTGTACGCACCAGCTCAAGTATGCGGAAGAAATTTGCACCACTTACGGCTTTATAGATAGAGGAAAGATACTCGGGTTCGGCACTTTCGATGAGTTGCTCAGCAATAAACAGCATTCCATAATGCTCGAGATACGCGGTGAGAATATCCCGCTTGATTACCGCTCGCGGAATTCCGACAGTAAAGCATCACGCATTAGCATTAGCTCTGACGAGGAAGCAAATGCAATTATCTCCGCGATCCAGAATAACGGCGGAAAAGTTTATGAAGCGCGCCAGGCAGGCTGGGATCTCGAAGACCTGTACTTCGCCTATCAGAAGGGAGGTGCCCAATGAAAGGGCTCTACAAGATAATCCTGAAGAAGGATCTGAAAGTTGTATTCAGTAATAAAATGGTCTGGCTGCCGATGACAATTATGCCTGTGATCTTTGTGGTTTTTTTCCCGGTGCTGTTCTTTGTACTTGCGGGTCTGCCCGAAGGTACCGATGACTTTAGCGAAATTACATCGAAGCTTGGACCTGAAATTGCAGCGATGAATGCCTCCCAGTTGATGATCTACTTTTCCTTTAACTTCATGATGCCGACATTCTTCCTGCTTATTCCTATTATTTCTTCGAGTGTAATTGCAGGCAGCAGTTTTGTAGGAGAAAAAGAGCATAAAACCATCGAAACATTGCTTTATTCACCTATTAAGATTCGCGACCTTTTTCTGGCGAAAGTTTTTGGTTCTTTCATTCCGTCGTATGGGGTAACTTTAATCTCGTTCGTTTTGTTTTCTATAGTAACACTGATAGGGCAGAGTTTTTATTTTGAAGAAGGATTCTTCCCGAATTTGAAATGGTTCGTGCTGATACTATGGGTTAGTCCAGCTGTTTCCATTTTGGCGGTGTTACTGATGGTTATTTCATCAGCCAAATCAAAGAATTTTCAGGAATCCCAGCAAAAGATTGTGCTAATAATACTCCCGGTAATTCTTCTGACTGTTGGACAGGCTACCGGGTTATTCACACTTGATACAATAATTCTGTTCATACTCGGTTTTGTTTTGTTTGTAATAAATTATATATTATTAACTGCGGCATCGAATAGCTTCGTGCCCGAAAAACTTATTAATTAGACAGATTCTAATGAAATCATTCGATATCCCGATTTTTTACAGAAGTCCCCTGATCACAAAAATAAAAAACGCGCGTAAAGTTACCGACCCGCGTAAAAAAGATTATTCACCTACCGAACTCGATTTCGGGCCGGTGAAATTCTACATCGCGCGCCATTTCGGCTTTTGCTATGGTGTGGAGAATGCCATCGAGATTTCATATAAAGCCGTCGAAGAAAACCCCGGCAAGCGTATCTTTCTCCTCAGCGAAATGATACATAACCAGCACGTTAATGCTGACCTGAATAAACGCGGTGTTAAATTCATAATGAAAACAACCGGCGAACAGCTTATTCC
>CALGOI010000072.1 GCA_937959065.1 uncultured Ignavibacteriota bacterium
ATTTAACACTTTGTAGGAAAGAATCTTCTCTTGACAAATGGGCTAAAAATAAGTAACTTATTATACATAAGCACTTATATAAATTATTATATGAATATTACTAGACAATTAGGATATCTTGCGTTGGGGACAAGGTTTAAACTCCTAACCGACAGGTTGTTGCAGGACGTCGATAAGATTTATAAGAATCTCGGAGTGGATTTCGAACCTCGATGGTTCATGCCATTCTATCTTATTAATAATCGGGATTCGGTTTCTGTGACCGAAATTGCAAATGAGCTTGGCTATACCCAGCCGGCGGTCACTCAGACTTTGAATATTCTCATAGACAAAGGATTGGTTAAATCCGTTAAGGAAAAAGAGGATTCACGCAGGAAAAGTGTTACAGTTACTCCAAAGGGAAAAGCGCTCTACAAACAACTCGAGCCGATATGGAAAATTATTGAAAAATCCGTTCGTGAATTTTTTCTTTCGACCGGGTATGATATCCTGTCTGTGATTGGTAAAATAGAATCCGAACTCGATAAGAAGGATATCTTTTCCCGCATAAGTGAATCTATAAAAGAGAATCAGCTACAAGACGTTAAAATTATCCGGTTTGATCCTGTTTACAGAGATCATTTCCGAGATTTGAATTACGACTGGATTGAAAAATATTTTTCTATTGAAGAAGCCGATAGGAACATGCTGGAGAATCCGGAAAATGAAATTTTAAATAAAGGTGGCTTCATTATTTTCGCTGATTATAAAAACGATATTGTCGGAACAGGTGCTCTCATTAAACACCCCGACGGTGCGTTTGAACTTGCGAAAATGGCGGTTAAAGAAGAATTGAGAGGTAAACAGATTGGCAGAAAGATTGCCCAAGCTCTTATTGAAGAAGCCAGGAAACAGCATGCTAAAGAGATTTTTCTCGAGACTAACCCGGATATGACCATTGCATTGAATCTCTACCGTAATCTAGGATTTGAGGAAGTCGAAATGGCTAAGCCGTCTAAATACTCCCGTTCTACAATAAGAATGAATCTTAAAATTGAATAATTATGCAACTTTACGCATTCTGATTAGTCGTATTTAATACAGTTAAATAGGTCAAAGAATAAAAATAAAAACCCTAAATATTATGATAAACAAAAATAATATTATGATAATGATGATTGTATTTTTTGCAACCCTTATCATTATCCAAAATTCCGCCAAAGCACAAAATCAAACAGGAGGCAAAGTCCTGGATACGGAGGCTAAATTGGAAATAGTTACGTCTATCTCTGATATTCTTAATAAAAATTACATTTTCCCGGAAACAGCCCAAAAAATGGCTGACTATCTGAAATCCCAATTACAAAACGGTGCTTATACAACCATTTTTGACCCTATGAAATTTGCTGAACAGATGTCCAAAGATTTACAGTCCATAAGTAATGACAGGCATCTACGCGTAGGATATTCACCTGGACAGGTGGAAGATATGAGAGAGATGCAGAAAAATAAACTTAGCCCCGAAGAACAGGATAGGATTTTCTTTAAAGAGCTTGCCGGGGAAAACTTCGGGTTTAAAAAAGTCGAACAGCTCCACGGTAATATAGGTTATATAGACTTCCGTTATTTCGGCTCCGGTCACTTGATTAAAGATAAAGTTACTTCTGTCATGGCATTTGTTGAAAATTGTGATGCCTTAATATTTGATATGCGCTATAACGGAGGAGGTGATCCGAGCGGAGTCCAGCTTATTTGCAGCTACTTGTTCGGGGAAGAACCCGTTCACCTAAATGACCTGTATTACAGACCTGATGACACACTTGAAGAGTTCTGGACTTTAAAAGACCTTAAAGGCAAACGAATGCCTGAGATTCCTGTTTACGTACTCACAAGCTCTTATACTTTCTCAGGAGCTGAAGAATTTACTTATAACTTAAAGAATCTAAAACGTGCTACAATTGTTGGCGAAACAACAGGCGGTGGCGCACACCCGGGCAGTACTCAGATTATTAATGATGATTTTGTTATGTTTGTATCGACCGGTAGAGCGATCAATCCTTATACAAAAACCAACTGGGAAGGAACCGGGGTCTCACCTGACATTGATATTGAAAGCAAAAATGCCCTTACTAAAGCGCATATTATGGCTCTTGAAAAAATCGCTTCTGATGAAACCAATGAAATGAGAAAAAGACGGCTCAATTTCTTTATAGAATCCCTTACGCTATCAATGACCGCTCCGGATATGTCCATGGAAACCCTCAAAAGTTATACCGGTGAATACGGAGAAAGAAAAGTTACTTACGACAATGGTAAGCTCTACTATCAGCGCGGAAGAAGACAGGTCCATGAGCTGACTCCGGTTGCTGATGACACTTTTATGCTTATGGAAGTTGATTATTTTAGAGTTAAATTCGATAGGGATGCTGCTGGTAATATCACCGGCATCACCGGAGTTTATGACAACGGAAACACGGATAACTCACCAAGAACGAACTGATTTTGATCGGTTCACTACATGATAAGATCCCCCGCCGGCTTGACCGATAACAAGCCGGAACTACGGGGATTTTCATTTATTGTTTCTGTTGTTCTTCTTTATATAGTTTTATTTCATCAATAAAAGGACTTCTTTTTATCTTTGAATTTATCCAGGCCGCTATCTCAAGGTCGTCTGCAGCCCTCTTCTCAAACGGCTCCCCTGAAATGAATTCAATGTCGTTTTTAATCCCATTCAGAATACGCAGTTCATTCGCCCTTCCTGCTGCGTTTAACAATTTTCTGATTGACCGCAGTATAAGACTCTCGAATTTATATAATTTATTCCTCTTATTCAAAAACCTGCCGGTTGATTTTATCCGGCTTTCTACCAGGTCATAATTACCCATGTCATAGTTCACCATTAAGAATAGAAGTCTCGTAAAGCAAAATATATTTTCGGATATGGTTGTGTCCGGGTAATTTAATATTTTATTGATTCTGTCGATTGATTCGTCGAACCTGCCATTATAGTGATATACGCTTGCTAGGTTATATAATATGCTCAATTCATTGATCTTTAAAAGCTTCCCTGCGTATTTTTTTAATCCCGTCTCAGCGTATTCAGTTTTGCTGAGCGCTTCTTTCATTTTACCCGAAAGCATATAATAGTTAATCTCCTCAGATATTGATGCCTCATATATCATCTTATCCAATTCCTTTCTGCTGATATTAGGATGTTTTTCCGGGAGACCTCTCATCTTCTCAAGTGTGTTAAAAAACCGGTCTTCATCTTTTAAATAAGAAAATATTATCAACTGGTTCTTTAGCTGCGTTAGATAACCGGTCATTTGGTTGGCACTTAAAAATTTTTGCTGCTCTATTAATCCAATTATTTTTTGCAGGTACTTCCCTGTTTCCGGATAATTCTCTTTTGAATAATAATATGTGCACTTTACCTGGTTTATCATCAGCCTTATCCTTTCTGGCAAGTTCCTTTCGTCTGCTTTCATTAGAGGTGAATTCAAAAGCTCTTCCATTTGCCGGGTTGTCTCGGGATTCCTCTCGTAACCCTGTTTATATTCGAGCAGCAACAATCTGGATATCAGGTTAGTATATTTTACCTGGTTTCCATATTGATTAACAGCATCAAGTTCTTCGGAATATGAATTATTAATTTTTTCTTCTATCTTTTTTATATTCAATATAAACTTGTCTGTCATGTCCTCCCATCTTAATGCCGCAGCAAGATATAAATACCGTTCGTTATCTTTTGCCAGTTTCTTTAGTTTTCTGATCCTCTTATAACAGCTTTTGTACAATTTCCTGTCGTACAATATTTCAATTTCATCCAGTATCTCACGTAAAACTATATCTATCGAGTGTGAATTTTTATATAATCTGAGCGCACTTAATATCTGACGAGTAAGATAATTTCTTAAATTAGGGAGCTGACTTTTGCTTAATCCCTCTATCGCCGATCCTGACTCTATGAGATCGAATAGTTTTATGTACTTGTTATTTCCTCCCGTATGGAGCCCTGAGTACAGCCGGAAATACCTCTTCTCTGCTCCATCCATACTTTTTATAAGAGAGTATACTTCATGCATAGAAAACGTATTTATATTATAACAAAAATGCAATTATACTCTATTATCCAAGATTATTATAGTCATAAATATAATCAGGAATCGTAATTTATGTCAATTTTTATTTGTCTTATTTTCGATTATACTATATTTTTAACCGTAACAAACATAACTAAAACTAATTTTAAGGTAATTGACATGAATTATTTAAAGTTTATTTTTTTACTGGTCTTCATTGTATTTGCTGATTTATTGAATGCTCAATGGTCGAATATTGATACCATTACTTCTAATAATATGCAGGATAATATCGATAGAAAGAATTTGATCAGGGATAACAATGGCACTCTTCACGCATGCTGGGTAGAAAGAAATCCTTCAACTAATCTAAGGAAGTTGTTTTATATCACTAAATCTACGGGCAGTAACTGGTCTGCTCCAGTCAATGTACTTACAACAATGTCGGGTGCATACTACCAGTACATCGGTGTGAGCAAGCAAACAGGAAAACCGTACATAGTATTCACAAAAGATTCCAATTCAGTGTCGCAGGTGCACTTGGCATCACTAAACGGTGGTGTATGGAATATTCAAATGATCACATCAAACGCAAATGATAAGTACTACCCGGCTGTAACTATTGACAATAACGGTAAAGTGCATTTGACATGGTCAGCTGAGAATGCATCTTCTGTTTACAAAATATTTTATTGTAATGATCTGCAGGGATCATTCACAGTGCGTGAACTTTCGCAGAGCAGTCCGGGAGATTTTGGAAGCGGTGCGGCTCCGAATATAGCAATATCTTCCGATGGAAGAGCTCACATTACATACAGAGCAGGAGGCTTTGGTGATTATGATGTGGAGTATGCAGTGAACTTCGCGCAGGGAGATACCAGCTGGACTTATACACTGTTTTTGACGCCCAATACTGATGATTATGAAGGGTTGATAGAAATTGGTAATGATAACACAATTCATATTGTAATCAGCGGAGAGGATGCATCGATATTTCCCGGGATAAGGGATGTATATTACGTCAAGAAAACCACAACGGGTTCCTGGACCACACCGGCTCAGGTGTCATCAAACCAGAGAGGTGCGGCAGGGTCTCTTTACATTGACGGAAACGGATTTGCCCACGTTGCACTAAACCATGTATCTGGCAATTTTATAACGGGGAACGTTTACTACGCTTCAAACATAACCGGATCATGGACGAATACGCCTGTTATCGAGAATAATCAGGCTTATGCATCAAACCTTACGATTGATAACAACGGAAAAGGTCATATGCTTGTTTATTCAGGTGAACTTTTCGAGCAGCAGGAAATATTTGCGATCGAATCAAATACTATTTTAACCACAGTTGAAAATATTGGTTCAGCTATCCCGGAAAGGTTTATGTTATATCAGAATTACCCAAACCCGTTTAACCCGGAAACGAAGATAAAATTTTCACTTCCAATTAATTCAGGTGTAGAGCTTAAAGTATTCGACATAACCGGTAAGCAGGTTGAAGTACTGGTCAACGGGACACTTTCACAGGGATTATATGAGGTTAGTTTCGACGCATCAGGGCTGACAAGCGGTATTTACTTTTATACACTTCAAACGGATAATTTTACAGAAACGAGAAAGATGCTTTTGGTGAAGTAATTCCTCCTTTATTATTATTCAGTATAAACGGCGGTTAAAAGAAACCGCCGTTTTTGTTTAGTACCGGATTTATGTACTTAATCCGAAATCCTGTTTAAATAGTTTTTAGTTATATAAATTCTAAAATTAATTCCAACCTATGAGTATTTTTAAAGAGGATATAGTACTGGGTGACGACAAGGTTTTCCTCCGCCCGGTCGAAGGAGTAGACACCGGCGGGTTCCGTGAAATATTCTCCGATGAGGATGTCTGGGAGTATACCGTAACAAAGTCGGTTACGGATGAAGAGATAGAAAAATTCGTTAAAGATGCTCTTCATAATAAACAAAATTCCATACGTTATACATTTACAGTCGTTGACAAAATTTCCGGAGAGATAGCTGCCTCATCCAGTTACGGTAACCTCTCTGAGTATGATAAATGTGTTGAGATAGGGTGGTCATATGTTGGCAAGAAATTCTGGGGTACGCATATCAATCCACATATGAAATATCATATGCTCCGATATGCATTCGAAGAGATGGGTATGAACCGGGTAGAATTCAAAACCGATGACGCAAACCCCCGTTCGGGACGGGCTCTTCTAAAGATCGGCTGTAAGAAAGAAGGAGTACTAAGAAGCAAAAACCTGCTTCACAACGGAAGAATGAGGGATACAGCATATTACAGCATTCTTGCAAACGAATGGCCAAATGTTAAGGAAACAGTATTTGCAAAACTTCTTTAACCTCTACGTTTGACCTTTTACTTGACGTCTTTTATATTAATCTTATATGACAACCTTAAATTACTCTCAAATTGATAACAAAAAAAGATATTCTTTTAATGCAATTTCATGCCTGCTTTGATGAGGAGAACTGGTTTGTTACCTTCAAAAAAGCTGTTGAAGGACTTTCGCCTGAATACGCAGAGTGGAAAAGAGACGGGAATCATTCCATACACGAGCTGGTAAACCATATAATTTTCTGGAACCAGCGCTATCTGAACCGATTTAAAAATGTTCCTTTATCTGAAATCAAAGATAATGAATACACATTTACGAATGAATCTACCGGAAACAATATCGACGGATGGAAGGCTACTGTAGAGAAAGCGGAATCCGTTTTTGCAAATTGGATATCGTTATTGAAAGAGGCAGACGACACCCGTTTAGAAGGGGAAGCATTCCCTGGGGCAGGTGGCAACTGGTATGAATATTTATCCAATATCACCATCCACAATGCCTACCATATCGGGCAGATAGTAACAATCCGCAAACAGCAGGGTTCATGGAATCCTGAACAGGGTGTCAGTTAAATATATGTTATGAAAAGTCTATATAAAGAAAGTGATGCAGCCGAGATCATTATGAGAATCAATAGACTTACTCCTGAAACTCAAAGACAATGGGGAAAAATGTCAGTATCTCAAATGATGGCACATTGCACTGAAGCATTCCGGCAGGCATTTGGAGAGATAAAGATCAAGCGTTCAATACCCGGTATACTATTCGGACGTATAGCAAAGAGAATGTTTACGGGAGATAAACAGTTCAAACCCGGTCTCCCGACAGATAAACAATTTGTTTTTACAGATGAGAAAGATTTCAATGAGGAGAAGAAAAATCTTATCGATGCAGTTCAAAAGTTTTCAACGGGAAGAGGAAGCAATCTAACCACGGATCCACATCCATTTTTCGGAAAGATGTCCAATGAAGATTGGGATATGATGTTTTACAAGCATCTGGATCATCATTTAAGACAATTTGGAGTTTAAAAAATATTCTATGCCAAAAAAAGACAAGAGAGTTGACGCTTATATTGCTAAGGCTCAGCCATTCGCAAAACCAATTCTTAAACATCTCCGCAGCCTTGTTCATAAAGCCGCTCCCCAGATAGAGGAAAACATGAAATGGAGCATGCCAAGTTTTGAATACAAAGGGAATGTTTGCGGGATGGCTTCATTCAAGGAGCATGTTGCTTTCGGATTCTGGAAAGCCGCCATAATGAAAGATGCTGACAAACTAGCAGGAGATAATAAGGGGATGGGGCATCTTGGCAAGATAAGAAAGCTCTCCGACCTGCCCTCCGATAAAAAGATCATCTCTTACATCAAAGAAGCCGTCGACCTTAATGAGAGGGGAGTGAAACTTCCCAGCGCGACTAAATCCGGCAAGAAGAAGCCGGATATAGAAGCACCGGATTACATGATGAAAGCTCTCAATAAAAACAAAAAGGCATTGAAAGTATTCACCGGCTTCAGTCCGTCACATAAACGCGAATATATCGAATGGATAACCGAAGCAAAAACTGATGCCACCCGTGAAAAACGTATTGCTACAATGCTCGAATGGATCTCAGAAGGCAAGCCCCGGAACTGGAATTACATGAAAAAGAAATAACGTATTTTCAATTTCTCTTCCTTTAAATATCCTTTATATTATCCCAATGAGATACCTTCTCACAATATTAATTCTATTCACCGTTCAATCTTTTTCCCATTCCCAAACCGTTTCCGTTGGGGCTAAAGCATTTAACGAGGGCTACATACTTGCCGAGATACAGTCCCAGCTGCTTGAAGACGCCGGGTACACAGTCGAACGAAAATACAATCTTGGAGGGACGCTCATCTGCTTTGAAGCGCTCAAGAACGGTGAAATCGACACTTACCCCGAATATACAGGCACAATATCCGAAGAGATCTTGAAACTTAACAAGAAACCAACGGAGGACGAGCTCCGCTCGCAGCTGCTTAACCAGTTTGACCTAAACATTACTCCTTCATACGGATTTAATAATACCTACGCGCTCACGATGAAGCGTGAGACTGCCGAACGTCTCGGAATAAAAAAAATATCCGACCTCATCTCTCATCCGGAACTCAATATGGCGCTGAGCTATGAATTTTTAAAGCGCAAAGATGGATGGGATAACCTGGCTTCATTCTATGGATTAAAAAATAAACCGGTAGGCATAGAGCACGGTCTGGCGTACGCCGCGCTGGAAGACGGAAAGATACAGTTAATCGACGCTTACTCAACCGACGGCGAAATAGAGAAGTACGACCTTGTGATACTGGAAGATGATAGAGAATTCTTCCCTAAATATTACGCGCTTTCATTTTACCGCGGGCAGTTAGAACCAAAAGCTCTCACCGCTCTCGAAAAGCTGAACGGAGAGATCACAGAATTCGAAATGCAGGACATGAATTACAAAGTTCTCTACGAAAACAAGACATTCAGCGAGGTGGCTCACGAATTCCTCGCCGGTAAAAACCTGCTGACGAATACTACCGAGCATAAGTCTTCTTCGTGGCTGAGCGAGATACTCGATAAGACCGTCACACATATATGGCTGACAACTTTCGCGCTGGTATTATCAATTATTGTAGCTCTTCCGCTCGGTATAGTAATATATCATTTTTCCACAGCAGCAAAACCCATACTGTACGTTGCCGGGCTTTTACAGACGATACCATCGATCGCGCTTCTTGCTTTCATGATACCGTTATTCGGGATAGGTGTGACACCGGCGATAGTTGCTCTTTTTCTTTACGCGCTGCTGCCGATACTCCGCAATACCGCGACTGGATTATTCTCCGTCGATCCGCTTTTAAAGAAAGTCGGAACCGGGATGGGACTTACTCGCTGGCAGAAGCTGCGCTACGTAGAGCTGCCTCTCTCATTCCCGACAATCATAGCGGGAATAAAAACAGCGGCTGTAATAAATATAGGAACAGCTACGCTCGCCGCCTTCATCGGAGCGGGGGGATTGGGAGAGTTCATCGTGACGGGACTTTCTCTTAACAACACTAATCTTATTCTGATGGGAGCTATACCAGCCGCTTTGCTTGCGATCCTGGTGGAGTTCTTCTTCGAGATGCTTGAGCGCGTCCTGGTCCCTAAACATCTAAAGATGAAGCTTGAAAACTAATGGAGCAAAGTGTGTAATTAAAGCAACTACTTTTGAGACAAATTTAACCTGCTTATCCTGCATCAAAATTAAACTCCTATTTTATAACTCTTAGATTTGGGCACATAATTTGCTTTTCATATATCTGATTTTTAAAATAATAATCACAAGCGGAAGCAAAAAAAGTACTCATCATCATTGGGGCATTCATTGAAGGCAAAGCCGGGCTGTAATTCTGAAATTAAACCGGGGATAGATTTTTTTGAGTATTGATTATTAAGACCGAGCAATGAATAATATTTAATGTGAGGAGGATGACTCCGGGAGGGAAGTTGTTATTTTTTTATAATTGATTTGAGATCATTAGCTTTTGAGATGAACCATGTAGCGCCGAGGACAAAATTATTTTGAACTTGCTCAATAATTTTATTAATATCGAATTCCGAATAATTTTGGGGTGAGGATTTTATTTTCATTAATTTTTCAAACACTTTCAGGGTATTAAGCTGATTAAGTTTGAAATTATCATCCATCCTGAGGGAATCGTTGATGAAAATCCGGGTGGAGTTAATAAGAGAGAATGCCGGTTCGAAGTACCCGGCAGAGAAATAAGCTCTGAGATAAACAATTTTCATTAAAAGTTTAGAATCCTGATCGGGAGGTTTAATATCGGCTAAAAGAGCAATGGCTTCATCATAATTGCCTTTATCCTCTTCAATGAAAGCCAATGACAGTTTACGGGCAACATCTCTTTTATCATTTTCGAGAGTATGGGAGTAATTTTTTAGAAAATTTTCAGCTTCTCTTGTCCGGCCAATATGCAGGAATGCTCTTACAGTTTCGATAAACGCAATATAATTGAAAGGACCGAGCCCGTCTTCTTTAAATCTAACCTTTTTCATCATCAGTTTTTTGATATCAAGCGATTCTTTTACAAATTCTCTTTTTCCTTTTCTGAAGGCCGAGGCACAATAAGAAAGAACCTTTGTAATTATAGAGTATCTTTCGTAATTAGTATAATCATCAATCCTTTTAGCTAAATGTTTTTTGAGTTTAAAGAAAGAATCCACGTTATCAGGTTCAGTGAGTAATTTTATCAAAAGTGTATTCATAACAATATTATCATGGTCATCTTTTTTAATGCCGTCCAGTGCATCAGTTAGTCCGTCAAAATTAATATTGGATCCAAGAATCTCAATAAAGTCTTTTTCGTAGTGGGTATTAAGATTACCAATATTAATGTCAATTTTCCAAAGATTGCGTGAAAATTTTCTAAAGAATTCGCAAATGGTATAAATCATTTCATTATACACGGCATCCTGCAGATCTTTATTATTACTTCTATTAGCATTAAAATAGTAAATATTTTCTTCGATGAGAGAGTATCTGTGATACCTGTCAAACCCGATAAGCTCGTTATCAAGATCTTCCTTTAAGCCGGAAATTAATTTTTTAAAATTTCCGTCGAGGAATCTATCATCGTAAACTCTTGCCAATGACATTAAGCCTTCAAACCTATAATCATCATTTTGTTTTGATGAATTAACAATAAGGAATTTTTCAATAAGCTTATATAGCTCACTTAAAAGGTTTTTCATAATTCCATAGTTGTATGATTTTCCCGGGAAGATCTTTTCATGCAGAAATTCCTCAGTAAGATCATCAGAGTTGAGTTTAGCCTTTGTATTAATCCGGTCGAAGAGCTTAATAATATTTTTATTGGTATTAAAGTAGGGTGAGCGGGTAAAGAGGGCGAAATCGCGAAGTTCCTCATCAGAGAATGTTTTAACAACGTCAATGGCTTTACTTTTTAACATTTCGGGGAGATGGATTTATGAAAACATTCAAACGGAAAATACTCAAATTAAATCAAAAATACAGTATTTCGGGAAAAAATGGTTATGTAGATCTATGAAAAAGCCGATAAAAATTTTTTGAACGGGTGATTTGTGGAGTTTAGATTTGAATAAAATAAACAAAGAAAAATGTCTCTAAAATCAAAGGAAAGCGGGAAAGGATCTGAGAAACCATCATATTTGAGGGGGAATTCCCGGAGTGAAAAGACAGAAACCATAAGACTGATGGACCTTTATGTAGAGGGACTAAATGCCGAGGCAAAGATAATTTCATTAGAGGATGCGGGGGTATATGGAGGGCGAAATTATTATAAGATCTTTCTTGAAGTATTCCCGCCACATACGGGTAGATTCAAGACAAGGGGATTCGCACCGGTATCGGGAAATTTGCTTCCGCGAGCGGGCGATATGATAAGTATAAAATACAATCCTTCAGAACCTGACAATTTCGTTATAATCTAATAACAACTTAAACATATATCATGAGTTCAAAACATATCCGCAGAGGTGCCGCGTGGGTATTCACTTGAGCAGAATTATCCTAACCCCTTTAACCCGGCAACGAATATAAGATTCGGTATTCCAAAAGCGGGGCAGGTAAAGCTGTCTGTATATGATATCGCAGGCAGGGAGTTATCAGTCCTTGTTAATAAGGAGCTAAGTGCGGGTTCCTATAAGACGGAATTTAACGGGGAGCAGATGCCGTCAGGAACATATTTTTACAAGCTTGAAGCAGACGGATTTACAGAAGTCAAAAAAATGATATTAATAAAATCGGAGAAAATAAAATGAAAAGCATTATAGCATTAATATTACTTTTAATCACATCAACAATAAATGCACAGTGGGTGAATGATTTTAGAATGACGAACTACGCAACCAATTCACACACTTCGCGAAACAACACCTGGTGCATAGCATCAGCCGGCGATACAGTTCATACGGTATGGTACGGATTACAGGATGGAAATTCAGAAATCTATTACAGAAAATCTATTAATAGGGGAATAAATTGGCAGACAATAAAGCGGTTAACTATTGACGCATCAATGTCGGAATACCCGACAATTTGTGTGTCGGGTGCGGTAGTTCACGTTGCCTGGATAGATGGGCGATCAGGGAACAAAGAAATCTATTATAAACGGTCTACAGATGCAGGGTTAAACTGGGAATCTGATGTACGTCTTACAATTAATCCGGGTCTTTCCGAAAGTCCCTCAATCTGTGTGTCCGGAAATAGTGTCCACGTAGTATGGATGGATAACAGGGACGGGAATTATGAAATTTTTTATAAAAGGTCATCTAATGCAGGAGTGAATTGGGGATTAGATCAAAGATTAACCTCAAATGATTCTATATCTGGATATCCTTCTATAGCGGTGACGGGTCAATTCATTCATCTTGCCTGGGTAGATTACAGGACCGATCTGCCTGAGATATATTACAAGGTTTCGCCGGACGGGGGATTAAGCTGGCTCACTGATCACCGCCTTACGAACAGCCCGGGAACAGCAACCGTCCCGAGCATTGCATTATCAGGAAACACAGTACATGTGGCCTGGAGTGACAACAGGGACGGAAATTATGAAAAGTATTATAAACGGTCTACAAATTCAGGAGTCAGCTGGGAGGCGGATGTAAGATTGACGGATAATCTGGCATTATCGGGTAATGCCTGTCTTGCAGCGTCGGGGCAATCAGTACACTTAACCTGGAATGACAGCAGAGATGCCGATTATGAGATATATTATAAGAGATCGACAGACGGAGGTGTGACATGGGAACCAGACTTAAGATTGACCAACAGCGCAGGTGAGTCATCATTTTCATCAATCTCACTATCGGGCCAGGTGGTACATGTATTATGGCAGGATACCCGTAATGGGAACTATGAGATATATTATAAAAGGAATCCATTGGGTAACATAATTACATCGATTGAACCGACACTCTCAATATCGGGGGGCTACAAACTTGATCAGAATTATCCGAATCCTTTCAATCCCAGTACAAATTTAAAATTTAAAATTAAAAATTCAAATTTGGTAAAGCTGAGTGTATATGATATGGCAGGAAAAGAGGTGGCAGTGCTGGTGAATGAAAAGTTAAGCGCGGGTGAGTATGAGTATACGTTTGACGGGACGAATTTATCAAGCGGGGTATATTTTTATACACTACAGACTAAAGGTTACATTGAGACGAAAAAGATGATGCTGGTTAAGTAAGAAAGTTCACGATTACTCCGGGTATCCTATAAGGTAGCGCATCTGGATAGTGAGCTTGCCTTTAGCGATACCTGTTTCCCAGTGATATTGAGGGAAGTCATTAATTAATTTTTCCAGTTCACTTTCATTATAGAAACGGAAGGCGGAAGCGATTCCATCCCATATAGTTGTAAAAGGTATAACGGGGATGATATAAGTAAAGAAGAGGCGGCTGAATTTGAAGGGTTTGATGAACGGGGTAGCGAAGAAAAATATAAACGGGTGTCCGAGCGCAATGGCGAGAGCAGTAATTATTTTATTTCCTGCACCGTCGAAGAATGCGACGGGCATATTGGCATCAACGGCGGATTTTAGTATCTTTTTTGCATGTGAGGGCGTGAAGTGATGGAATGCGGAGAACATAGTGCGGACGCCTGTCAGCGAAGGCGGAACATCCAGTGCATCCACTGAAGCGGTTATGAACTTAATCCCACCTCCCGTAACGCCGTTTACATCATTAAAGGCCGGGATGTTAGGGTATTTATCAGAGAGAGTAAAGGAGATCCGATAGCGCTCGTTCTCGTGGAGTTTATTATAAACATCCACCATGCCTCCTCCACCTCCTGAACACAGATCAAGAATTGAAGTAAGGCCTGTTTTATCCAGGACATTTTTGATGTGGGGTACAGCTGGGTCATAGAATCGAAGTATTTCGATCAGGAAGCGCAGGTAATCCGTAGCGGAGTCACGAATAATGGACGGGAACCAAGGAAAATCTTCAAATTCGAATAATTGGAGACGCTTCATTAAAAAAACCGTAGTTATGAATTTATAAGGTTATCGATATCGGGATTATGTTCACGCAGGTCGAGACCGCCTTCATATACGGATTTCAAATTGGCAAGATGGTAAGTCCATGCAATTATGCATCCCAAATAAACGCGCTTACGGTCCTCGGGTTCAGTTTGCAGATTGGACTGGAGGAGTTCAACTATGGTTCTTCCGTTGTTTGATTTGATGTCAATGGTGACAACTTCCTCATCAGTGCCGAAAGTAAATTTAAGATGATCTTTCCCGTTCGCTTCCTCGATCTTTCCTTTAGAAATGAGGTCAAATCCGAACCATTTCCATTCGTATGTATCCCCGGCATCAGCGGATGATGAGCCGGATCTTTCCGAGCCACCGGGAGAGTAATAGGAAGCGTTTTGCAGGAACCATTTTTTCAAGCCATCAGATGTAGCCCAGGCGTTGTATAGTTTAGCCGGATCAGCATCGATATATACACGGCGAGTGAAATGTCTCCATTCGTTAGTGTCGTTAGTCATACCGGTTGTTTAGTTTTTAAAAAATACAACCCCCGAAGATTATTTTCACGACAGGTATTTACTCCAGCATCCGCTTTCGAGGCAATCTTTAACTGAATTGCAGCGCTGCTGGAGGAATTTATGCATATAATTTTTAAGTACGAGAGCGTCAAATGCTTTTCCAACAAACCCGAAGGGTGATTCCATTTCCATTCTATCTATCATAATAGTTCTACCGTTATCTTCTTTGAATATATGTTCATGCCGAAGTTTTTTGAAAGGACCTTTGAGCATTTGGTCCGTGAAAATAAAAGGCTTTTCGAATTCGATAATACGTGAAGTGAGCCGCCACCTGAAACCCAGGTGTCTTGCAGAGAAAGTAACCGTATCATTAAGTTCGATAAGCCCGGAAGTCCTTCCAGCAACAGCTTTTTCCCCGGTATGTGATGTAGAATCAACGTGGAAATCTATATTGCGTGCAAGATCGAAAGCTCTATCAATAGGAACATTAATATTAGTAATTATCTCTATTAAAGCCAATCTATCTTTTTGTCATTATCATTTCACCAAAAGTACGGTTTTCCATATATTTGTTAAACCTATCAAACAGATGAGCAGGCGCATCAGCGGGATCAATCTTAGTGAATCCTGCTCCACTAACGAAGTCTTCAAGATGACTTTTGCAAATACAATAGCATTCGCTGCCATTTAATTCATCATTCATTAGTTCAATGAATTTTTTCCCGATCCCCTGCCTCCGGTAAGACTCATCAATAAACATACCTCTCATAACTTTTATCCCATTTTCTATTACTAGGCGAACAACTCCGATAAATCTGTGATCATCTTCAGCGATCAGCGTGAACTCGCTGCCGTCCATTTCTTCGGTGCCCTTATATCCCTGCGAATGGTAAAATTGAACTACTTTGTCCAGGTCGTCTTTATGTGCCTGCCGGATATTGATCATAATTAATATTAATCAATAAGATACTGATACAATTTGCTCTCTCCATATTTATTTAGAACCATATTCTTTGATGATTTCTCCGAGTTTTTCAATCAACTCATAATCGGGCGGAGTCCTGTCGTTGTTTACGAGGAATTCGAAATGGTCGGCGGAGACCTCCTCCGGGTGAATTATGTAACCTGTGTTTCGCCCTACTTGCTCGTAGAAATTACTAACCGCGTCGAGTTGCAAAATGACAGGCTTGCCGCCTTTAATAACAGGTTCTTTGTTATCATCAGCACCTTCGACTACCAACAAGCCGAGCTTAGCGTAGCGAAAGAAGCTGCCGCCTTCGTATGGCTTATTAGAGTAGAGTACAAGCATTGCATCGACCGTACCGTCGGGTGATTCAATGGTTATATAATAGTTATTGAACGGAGCATCCGGGTTTGAAATCCT
>CALGOI010000073.1 GCA_937959065.1 uncultured Ignavibacteriota bacterium
TTTCAGCAAACATCGTCGCATCAGTATTTTTTTGCGAATCGTAAGCATACACACCGTCCACTTTGGTTCCTTTAATGATAACATCCGCTTTAATTTCAATCGCTCTGAGCGCTGCCGCAGTATCGGTGGTGAAATATGGGCTTCCTGTCCCCGCAGCAAATATAACGAGTCTTTTCTTCTCGAGGTGTCTGATAGCTCTGCGTCTTATAAATGGCTCCGCGATTTCGTCCATTTTTATGGCTGACTGAACACGGGTATAAATTCCGCGCATCTCGAGCGCATTTTGAAGAGCAAGTGAATTTATTACCGTCGCGAGCATACCCATCTGGTCACCTGTCACCCTGTCTACTCCCTGCTGAGCCGCAGAGAGCCCCCTGTAAATATTTCCGCCTCCAATAACAATACCTATCTCGATTCCGGAATCTTTAATGTCAGCTATCTCATTGGAAATATGCTCCACAACATCGGAATCAATTCCGAAGTTCTGTTTGCCCAGCAGGGCTTCCCCGCTTAGCTTTAAAAGTATTCTGTTGTACTTTAGGCCCAATGAGTTATTTTATTAAATATTGATAAATAGCTTATCCTAACTGCAATCTCACCATATCGGTGATCTCAAGCTTGTCACCTGATTTCTTCTCATAATCATCAAGTAATCCCTGTACACTTTTATCAGGATCCTGTATGTATTCCTGCTCTAAAAGTGTGCTATCCTGGTAAAACTTCTCTATTTTGTTGCCGACGATCTTCTCAATAATGTTTTCAGGTTTTCCGTCATTCTTTGCCTGTGTCATGTATATATCTTTCTCCTGCGCGATCAGCTCATCGCTGATACCGCTTCTGTCAATTGCTACAGGATTCATCGCTACAACCTGCATTGCGATCTTATTTCCTATATCGATAGATTCGTCAGTTGCTTTGCCTTTGATGCCGATTAGGGAACCTAATTTACTGCCGAAATGGATATAATCGCATACAAAACCATCAGCCACGTTCACTATTTTAAAGTCCTTCAATTCAATTTTCTCACCAACTTTTCCCATCATTTCGTCTATCTTCTGCTGTATTGTTAAACCGTCGACTGATGTATTCAACAGGTCTTCCACTGATGAAGGATTGCCATTTAATGCAGCTTCAGCAATACTTTCAGCAAAGTTCTGAAAATCATCACCTTTTGATACGAAGTCAGTCTCACAGTTCACTTCAATTATTGATCCTGTTCTTCTGTCTTCGCTTATTTTTGATTTTATTGCGCCTTCGTTAGTTGCTTTATCCGCTCTTTTAGTTGCGAGTGCCGCACCTTTCTTTCTCAGATATTCGATAGCCTTATCCATGTCGCCGCCGGATTCTTCGAGCGCCTTTTTACAGTCCGCCATTCCTGCGCTGGTTTTAGCTCTTAATTCTTTAATTAAATCTACTGTTATTGCCATATTGAGTTATTCGTATTTTAGAGTTTTAATAATTTTTACTTATCGTCGCTTCCTTCTGTTGCGCCTGCCTCTTCCATTTTCTCTTTCATCTCTTCTGATTCGTCCATTTTTCTGGTCTTTGCTATCTCTGTACCTTCTATTACAGCGTCCGCAATTACTTTTGTTACAATCTCGATCGATTTTACCGCATCATCATTCGCAGGTACCGGGTAATCCACAAGATCAGGATCGACATTGGTATCCACGATTGCATAGATAGGAATTCTTAATTTTCTTGCTTCATCGATAGCAATATGCTCCTTCTTTACATCAACAAGGAATATTGCTCCCGGAAGCTTTGTCATATCTGCGATACCGCTTAATACTCTCTCAAGCTTTTCCTTTTCCCTCATCATAATAAGACGCTCTTTTTTAACGAAGTTATCCAGAGTACCGTCTGTTTCCATTTTCTGAAGGTTAGAAAGCTTTTTGATGCTCTTTCTTACGGTATTAAAGTTTGTTAACATACCACCTAACCATCTTTCAGAAACGTAAAAAGCACCGCATCTTTCCGCTTGCTCGCGGATGATTGCTTTAGCCTGCTTTTTTGTACCTACGAAAAGCATCTTTTTACCTTCTGATGAAATTCTTACTATTGAATTATAAGCGTCTTCGAGAAGTGATAATGACTTTTTAAGGTCAATAATATGGATTCCGTTTCTTTCCATGAAGATATACTTCTTCATTTTCGGGTTCCATCTTCTTGTCAGGTGTCCAAAGTGCGATCCTGCAAGTAAAAGGTCTTCAATTTGTACTTTTGCCATTATGTTTATCTTTTTACATAAAAGCCGATCTCATGCGTGTATGCATATCCCCGGTGTGGGGAAAAAAGAATTGAAAATAGAGATGTTGGCTTTTGTTATTCTGCACGTCAAAATAACGCACAGCTTCTACTTCCGTCATCTCCTTTCTTACATCTCTCTCAAGAGAGACACGGGTAAGAAAGGATCGGGAAATATGCTTGTTATAAAAATCTTTATTATCTCTTAGAGAACTGAAATCTCTTCCTTGCTTTCGGCCTTCCGTACTTCTTTCTTTCCACCATTCTCGGGTCTCTTGTCATCAGGTCTTCTTTCTTCAGCGCAGGTTTAAGATCTTCATTGGTCTTAACAAGTGCCCTTGAAATTCCAAGCTTGATAGCTCCTACCTGTCCGGTAACACCTCCGCCGTTTACATTGATCTTTGCATCGAATGAATTAAGAGTATCAGTAACCCTGAATGGGATTACCATGCTCTCATATAGTCCGTCATTGCTTAGATACTCTTTTGCATCCTTTCCGTTGATCTCAAACTTTCCATTACCCGGGGTTAACATGACCCTTGCTGTTGAAGTCTTTCTTCTGCCTACTGCCGATGTGTAAGTTGTTGCCATTTATATTCTCTTTTATAACTCCAAAGCCACCGGGTTCTGAGCTTTATGCGGATGATCCGGTCCTTTGTAAACTTTTAATTTGTTGATTAGTTTATTACCCAGTCTTGTTTTTGGTAACATTCTTTTTACCGCGAGTCTCACAATTCTGTCAGGGTGTTTTTGCATCATTTCTTTATAAGATACACTCTTCTGACCACCCGGATATAATGAGTGACGGAGATATTCTTTCTGTTCTTCTCTTTTAACGGATATCTTAACTTTTTCGGCATTTACCACAACAACCCAGTCACCTGCATCTGAATTAGGTGTGAATTGCGGGTTCATTTTGCCCCTGATCCTTTTAGCAATTTCACTTGCCATTCTACCAAGCGTCTTGCCTTCTGCATCTACAAGGTACCAATTTTCGGGATTTTCGTCTCTTTTGGAGAATTTTGTCGTCCTTACCGACTTTGCTATTGATGTCTTCATTACTGTAAAATATAACCTTAATATGCGTTTTTACACGAATAGGTAAATTACGATTTATACCCAATAAATGCAATGGAGAACAAAGGTAATTTTTCCACCGATTTTTACTACTACCACGTGGATTAGAATAGGAAATTGAGGGAAATATAATTCAAATGTGGTATTTAAGTGATTTATAATATTAATTATTACCGAGAAGATATTTTTCCAGAAACATAACTTCCGCAGCGATCATAAAATTACGGTTAGACTTTTTGCTAAAACCGTGGCCTTCATCTTTGGCCATGAGGTACCACACTTCCCTTCCGTTGTTTTTCATAGCTTCGACCATCTGCTCAGCCTCCGTAACCGGGACACGAGGATCATTCAACCCCTGAATAATGAATAGAGGGCTTGTTATTTTATCTACATGCCTGTTAGGTGAAATGTTTTCCAGAAATTCCCTCATAGCGGGGTCGGTTTCGTCACCGTATTCCACTCTTCTCAGGTCCACCCTGTATTCGCTGGTATTATTCAAAAAGGTAACAAAATTACTTATACCGACGACATCTATCCCGCACCGTATCCTGTTACTGTAATGCACCAGGGATGCCAGCACCATATAGCCACCATATGATCCGCCCATTACGCATATCCTCTCCGGATCTAAATCAGGTTGTGTCTCGATCCAGTCGAGCAAATCGACAATATCCTTTACAAAATTTTCTCTCAGCCTGTCATTATCCATATCAAAATAAGTCTTTCCGTAACCTGAAGAACCGCGAACGTTAGGTTCGATGACAGCCACGCCAAGTTCATTAATAAAAAATTGAATAGTAGAGCTAAAGGTTGGGTCGGACTGTCCTTCCGGGCCGCCGTGAATGTTTATTATCACGGGAACTTTTCCGGATATGTTTTTGGGTTTATATACAAGAGCAGGGATTTTCAGGTCATCGAATGACGGATAGTAGAATGCCTCCGCAGAAACGAATATATCCGGATTCAATCCGCCCATTTCACTAAATGTCCAGCGTGTAAGTTTAAATTCATCGATTTCATACGTATATACATCCCTCACAGATGTGGAAGTTATCATTGAAAATCCGAGCCTTTTATTATCTTTACTGAACTTGACCCCGGAAACCGAACCCTGCGGCATCCCGGCTACTTCACTGAATTCAAATGTTAGCACATCCATCAGATACATTTTTGAAAACCCGTTCTCGTTAGTCGTGAAACACAATAACCTGCCCCCGTCTGACATTGCAACCCCGTCTACATCCCACTTAAGATCGGGTGTAAGGACTTTCATTTCCTTGGTATCCGGGTTGTAATTCCTGAGTGTCCTGAATTCCGATCCCTCATCAGAAACCAAAAAGATTGTATTATCATGGGCAAAATAAGCATCTCCATATGAGACTTTATTATCAGTACCGGGAGTGATCAAGGGTGTTAATACCCCGGTTGAAATTGTATATATAAAAAGTTCTGATTCTGTACGTGCAATGTATTTCCTCATAATCAGCCTGTCCCCGTCATCGCTCCAATCGGTAATTCCCCATCCGCTTTCGTTTACATCGAGCAAAAGCCGCTCACTACTCAAATCTCCCATATCAGCTATATAAAAATCAAATGTTTTCTTATCATTCTTATTACTGCGGTATATATATTTAGTGCCGCCATTGTTGAATGTAAATCCCGAATTACGTGACTCACCGTCTGTTAACATTTTACTGTCCCCGGTATTCATATCATAATAATAGATCTGATAATTTTCGTTACCACCTTGATCTTTATAGTAAATAAATCCGTTATAATCAGGATTAGGGCTGGCATAAACTGTTCTAACGGGTTCGGGGAAGAATGTAAGCTGCTGCCTGTAGTTTCCCGGTCCTGAGACACGAAATACCTGCGTTACTTCACCAAACCGGGTTGTAATATATACTCCTTCACTATAATAATCCCAATCTTCGAATGCCGCGCTTCTCATATTCGAATATTGATTATACCGTTCTTCGATGCTTGGCGGGATTTCTACCGGGATGTTTTCCAACACGAGGTTACCAACTTCTCTTCTCTGTGAATAAAGATCAAAAGATACTAACAAGATAATAAGGGTAAGAATAAAGCGGAAATAATATAACATAATATAGATTTTGTTTACCGGATAAGATAATCTCTATTTACAAAAATTGAAATAAAAAAGCCACTGGGTCCGGGGCTTTTTAAAATCCTTTGAGATATCATTGTAAAGAAAAATTTGCTTTAGCAGAAACATATGTTCTATTCATGACACCTCCAACTGTATTTTGCTGAGAAAGGCCTATCTGGTCCTGTCTTGTAAGTTGAGCGTAATACAAACCAGTAGGAAGCTGCTGAAGTTCAGATGAAGTAATCAGAAATGACGAACTCCCACCGGTTTGATTAACCCTGGATATTACTAAAGAATCATTTGACGCGAAATACATATTAAAAAAAACTTTTTCACCTGAATTGACCGAACTTGTAAAATTAAAGGTATTATCGACGGACTGTGAAATAGTTGATGGAACATTTTGAAAACTGATCGCCATCCCGCTCAGGCTGGTCGAATTCTGAAAAACATTCCCGTCAGCATCTGTATAAACAAACATGTATGGATTTGGGAAAGTTGACTGACCGAACTGGTAATAAACAATCCCGAAAACAGAGACTTCAGACATTGTATTACCGTTAAATTTAACCCCTGCATTATTTCCAGTAAGAGTAATGTAAGATCCGTTCTGATTCTCGAGACGGAATGTCGCTCTCGCATAAGCATAGTTAGAATCCGCGTTGAATCTTGCGTCGTAAATCTGGTATATCCTATCCTGATTAACGCTGGTGATGGGATCGGATTCGGTACAAGCCTGCATCAGAATTGCCGATGCCATTACTAACGCTATTAATATTGGTAATTTATATGCCCTCATTTTGTATGGATTTGATTTTTTTAATGAACTACCCTTTTATAAATTCAATAATATCAAAATAAGCTTAAAGTTTAAAAGTAAAAAGTTAAAAGACATAATTGAGAATACAGTGGTTTATTTTTGAAAATCTGCTATTTAAGAAAGTGGTGGATTTTAGATTTTAAGTTATTGTTTTTGAGCATGGGTTTATCGCTAAGGGCAAAATTTCAAATTTGTTTTTTTAGTTATTTAAAAAATTTTTGTGCTTGGTCCGGAAGCTGAGTATGTAAAAACATAACTTTGTGAAGCAGTATGTTTTTTTAAATTTTTTTCTGAGACCGTAACAAACTGACGCAATTTAATACGAAAGATGACGAATATTGATATTGGATAATTCAAGTTAGTGATAGTATAAAATTAATTTTACAAAGGTAATAGATGTATGAAAAAGTTAAAATGTTATTCGGGTTATATACGTATGTATCCCCGATTAGGGAATAAGTTAGTAAAGTTCATAAGGTTAAAAAAGTTTGTAAAGATTTGGGTTATTAGAGAATATAATCCATAATATAATTTGATAGGAGCATTCTCTAGATTCCCGCTTCAGCGGGAATGACAAAGTGTTAACTGTTAATACTCAAGCAATATAATTATATTTATATAAAAAGGAGCTTATATGTTTTCAATTTTCAGCAGGTATAAGCAGCTGCCGACGGGAATTATGTTTTTGCATATCTTTGGGAAATTCCTCGCCGGGCTGGGTCTGGGAATTCTGCTGGTAATTTACGTGAATGATGTGGACTGGATGACATGGGGCTGGGTGGCAATCGTCGCCAGCATAATTGTACAGCTGCCGGCATTGTTCAAGATCGTATCTATAAAAGCAGCTGAGAAAGCCAGGGAAGAAATGACTAACAATATTTCAAATTAACAGCAGTTGCATTCGTTTGGAGATTTTTCTATCTGCAGAGTGGAATGACTGATACCGAATTTTTTTTCGAGTTCATCTCGTATATTCATTATAAAAATATCATTTGATTCACTCCCGGGAGTTCCATCCGGCATGACAAGGTGAGCCGTCAGAGCAACCTGTGTCGTGCTCATTGCCCAGATGTGGAGGTCATGAACCTCTTCCACCCCGTCAACAGATTCTAAATATTTTTCCACTTCCTCAACGTTTATATCTTTCGGTACGGCATCGAGCGCAAGGTTAAGTGAATCGACCAGGAGTCCCCATGTCCCGTAAATTATCACACCGACAATAATAAAACTCATCAGAGGGTCTATCCATAATATATTAAACATCATAATAAGCAGTCCGGCGATGACAACACCAAGTGAAACACCGGCATCTGCTGCCATGTGAAGAAATGCTCCTTTTATATTCAGGTCGTCTTTCCGGCCTTTTAGAAACAATAATGCTGTAAAACCGTTTATAATGACACCAATTCCTGCAACTACCATCACTGTACCTCCGGCTATCTCTACAGGGTTATAGATCTTCTCCACAGCCTCCATAGTAATAAACACAACGGCAATCAGAAGCATGATAGCATTCAAGATAGAGACGAGGATAGTAGTCCGCCTCAATCCGTATGTGTATTTTCCGGATGGTTGTTTGAGGGCGATCCATGCGGCACCCCATGCAAAAAAGAGGCTCAGTACGTCGCTGGCGTTGTGTCCTGCGTCTGCAAGCAAAGCCGATGAATTGGCAGCCAAACCGTAGATGACTTCGACAATGATGAATGTAATATTTAGAATAATACCGATTAGGAAGGCTTTGCCGTATTTGATTCCCTGTTTGGGAGCCGGGCTGTGTGAATGAGTGTGAGCCATTGTAAAAGGTAAGTAAAAGTGATTTTATTTTACAGGGGAATCAGGGGGAGTTCCTTTCCGAGAGGTATGACTACTTCTGAGTCAGTAAAATTAATACGATGAATTTTCTATAAAAATTTGACTACTTTGTGGTATTGTAGAATAAGATGGAGTTTATTCCTGTATATGTGGGTAAGTGAAGCTTCTGCAAAATACAGAGAATCATTTATTAATGTGGTGTTCAATAAGGGCTGTTAAAATATCAATATCAAATGGTTTACTGACAAAGCCATCTGCTCCGACCTCTTCAGCAATTTTTACTGCCTGATGATTTGCTGAAAAGATAAGCACAGGTATGAGTTTTGTTTTTTCGTTTGATTTAAGTAGTTTTGTTGCATATTCACCACCTTTTTTAGGAACTCTTAAATCCATCAGCACCACGTCGGGCAAAAACTCTTCGACATCATTTACAATATTATCACAATTATAGACATTCTTTACTTCATACCCGCTTTCAGAAAGTATGATTTTAGTAACTTCAGAAATATCTTTGTCGTCATCACAAATGAGAACTTTTTTATTCATTAATACCTCGTATTGGAATTTGGAAAAAGAAAGTTGATCCTTCACCCTCCTTACTTTCAACCCATATTTTACCTGAGTGGCGTTTAATAATTTCACTTGAAATATATAACCCTATTCCCACGCCGGAAAATTCTTTATTGTCAGTATGAACCCTGAAGTATTTATCAAAAATAAAATTTAAGTTATCTTCAGATATACCAATACCTTCATCAGTAACGGAAAATTCAATAAATTCATCATTTTTTATCTTTGATCTAATTGTAATTTTACCTCCATCCGGAGAATATTTTATTGCATTGGAAAGGAAATTGACCATAACCTGTTCAATTCTTTGTCTGTCAGCATTAACAACAGTGTCAACCTTGTCTTCATTTATAATTTGATGATGGTATGTTGTAAGCTGGATTCCTTCATAAACTTCCTCAACAAGAGTATTAAAATCAAAATCGGAAAAACTCATTTCGAGTTTACCGGATTGAATCTTGCTAATATCCAGAAGGTCTGATATAATAGCTTCTAATTTGTCAATATTATCATTAGCCTTTGAAACATAGTGAACGAGTTTATCATCTTCCGCATTTTTAGTAGATCTTTGTATAAGCTGCATGTAAGCCTTGATACTTGTTAATGGAGTTTTGAGTTCGTGACTGGCGATACCCATAAACTCATCCTTTTTTTCTTCCTGTTTTTTGTGTTCATCGATATCGGTAGTCGCCGTCACCCATTTAACAATATTATCCTCGCTGTCTTTAATTGGAGCCATCCTGGTTAAATGCCATTTGTAAACACCATCATTTCTTCTGAACCTGAATTCGTGCTTAAAATTATTACCGTTTTTCAAAGCATCTTCAAAATTTCCAATAAGCTCTTCTAAATCATCCGGATGAACCAGTTCTCTTCCTTTGCCGGCTTTGGCATCATCTAAACTCAATCCTGTGTATTCAGTATATCTTTTATTCACATACTCCGGTATTCCATCCTGAGAAATAATTGCCACAATCTGAGGAATTGATTCCGCAAGCATTCTAAAATTACTTTCACTAACCTCTTTTTCCGTAAAAAGCCTTGCATTTTCAATGGCAATCGCGGATTGAGAAGCAATGCCTTCAATCAAAGGAATAATATCTTTATTAAAGACACCTATTTTTTTATGTCCGAACAACAAACTTCCGATAGGTTCACCCCCCGGGCTTACAACAGGAACAGCAAGATAACTTTTAACCGGTAAGTGTCCTTTTGGCATTCCAAAATGCGGTGCAGATTTTCCATATCTGTTATCTTTTGTAATGTCATCCGATATTACAGTCTCAACTCCGTTATAAGTAGGCGCAAAAAGTTCAGTTTTTCTTGGTATTGGAAACTTAGCAAAAGAATTCTTATCCGCTCCCGAGAGATTATACAATGTCAGGAATTCCCCGGCTTCATTCTTTACGTTATAAAAGAAGGCACCAAACTCAGCACCAACAAACTGGGTTGTAATATCCGTAACTTCCTGTACCAGTTCGTCGAGTTTAAGTTTGGAAGAAATTGTTTTACTGATCTTATTTAATGATTCAAGTTGTTGGTTTTTGTGTTTCATGACGTCTTGTTCTTTCGCTTTTTTCGTTAACTCAGTAACAAGACCTGCATAACCAATGATATTTTGATCGTCATCGTGATAGCCTTTGGCACGTGTAAAG
>CALGOI010000074.1 GCA_937959065.1 uncultured Ignavibacteriota bacterium
TTGGTGAGTATGGTACCTTACTTGTAAAAACAGGTGCAGGATCATTTACAGCAGTTAATTCAAAAATTATTTCTGATATAACAGGTGTCTCAGGACCTGACTTTAATAATGTTCATCTTTGCGGCGGCGGCGGTTTTATCAGGAATAACAAGAGTGGAAGCTCCGAATATCAGAACTTTGAAATGAATCCAATGACTGCTGATCTGAATGGTATTCATTTCAACGATGCTAATACAGGATATGCAATTAGCTCCCTTAATAAAGCGATTATCAAGACAACTGACGGCGGTAACAGCTGGTCATTAACCGGTGGAACAATAGTTTCTCACCAATGGCAAACAAAGCTAACCGGGTCCGGTGGTATCGGAAACGGTTTTTATTACGCACCGCCTGCTTACCAGGATCCATCCAGAAGAGATGTTATATATATCTGTCAGGGAAATGTCATCCACAGGAGTTATGACAAGGGTGAAACCTGGCAGCAGATAGCTACTGTTTCTATCGGAAGCAGAGCTCACTCATTTTATGTATCGCCAATTGATACCAATCTAATGATCGCATCTATGGATTCATTCGACGGAAAAGTAGTAAGAAGCACTAACCACGGTTCAACATGGACACAGGTCTGGAGCGGTGCATTAACATCTTACGGAATGCCTCTTGAAATGAACCCATCAGATCCAAATCACCTTGTTCTTGGACCTGACAATTCAACATTGCTTAAGTCAACTAACTTCGGACTAAACTGGACTACATTGAGTCCTACAGTGTTTGTAAGTCCATGCGATATAACAATTCATCCGGAAAATCCTGACCTGATGCTTCTGGGTGACAGTGGTCCATCAAAGCTATGGCAGTCAACAAACGGCGGCCTCAACTGGACATTAACAAACTCACAGAGTACATCTGAAGTACCAATGATCGGTATTTCCCAGCTGGATATTGATCTTGCATTCCATACCGTGTGGAGTTCAGGAGGTGTGTTCAAAACGACCAATGCCGGAAGTAATTTCTCGAATGTAACCACAACCAGCAGTGCGTGGGGTTGTGATATTGCAAAAGACGATCCAACGGGATTTGCATTTGTAACTTACGGAAGAGTTGGTTATGTAACTACCAATGCCGGGGCTACATTTACAAATGTCGGAAGTATTGGGTCAGCAAATGCGGGTGTACTTTACTTGAACAAAGGTCAGATTCTCGCACAGGGAACAGGCGGTGTTTATAAGCTTGCAATTACATACAATGTAACATCTACACCGGTTGTTGTTACAGGCGTGGAATTAATTAACAGTAACATTCCTGACAAATATGCCTTAGAGCAGAATTATCCTAATCCGTTTAACCCGTCTACAAAGATACAATACTCCCTGCCTAAAGCAGGTAATGTAAAAATATCTGTATACGATGTGAAGGGTGCTATCGTAGATGTTCTGCAGAGAGGTGTGCAAAATGCAGGTGTTTACAGTATAGATTTTGATGGAAGCAGATTAACATCAGGTGTTTACTTTTACAAGCTTGAAACTGATGCATTTACTGATGTAAAGAAAATGATACTTGTGAAGTAAAAAAAGATTTTAATAATGATTTTCAAAAAGGCGGGAATTTACCCGCCTTTTTTATTATATTAATTGAGGGCGCAGTTAAAACCAAAGGGAAAACAAATGAGAACTATCACTTATATTCTAAGTTTTTGTTTATTTGTTTCTGCGCTGAGCTTGTTTAATTATTGTGAAGTGCACTCTCAGGAAATGCGATGGAGGGCACTCCCCACCAGGCCAAATACAAGTGGTTACAGAATAGAAGATATATTTTTTCTCAATGAATCCACGGGCTGGGCAATATCATTAAACTCAAGGATTTTTAAAACTACTAACGGCGGATTTACGTGGGTAATTATTACTGTTCCTAATACAACCCCCCGCACAATTAGCTTTATTAACGAAAATACCGAATGGGTAGGACTGCTTGATTCTACAGCTGTTTCGTCTGTTTTGCTGCAGACTACAAATGGCGGTACTAACTGTACCTCTGTTGATGA
>CALGOI010000075.1 GCA_937959065.1 uncultured Ignavibacteriota bacterium
TTACGAAGAAGTTCGCGGCAATGTAATTAAGCAATTGTAAGAATAAATAAAAAAACCCGCTATAAGCGGGTTTTTTTATTTATCATTTTGAGGCGTCGGCCAGATTCGAACTGGCGAATGGCAGTTTTGCAGACTGCTCCCTTGAGCCACTTGGGTACGACGCCTTGTTTTGCATCCATACTCCCTGAGTCCCGAGAATTCGGAAGTACGACGCCTTAAAACAAACATTCCCAAAGAGGACTTTGGGAACAAGATTAGAGCGGGAAACGGGACTCGAACCCGCGACATCAACCTTGGCAAGGTTGCGCTCTACCAACTGAGCTATTCCCGCTTAGAATGACAAAATTAAAGCTATTATTGTGATTTTTCAAGTCCAATAATTAATCTACAACCGGAACAAACATTTTAATTCTTGAGTTTTATTATATATATTTAAGATAATGAGATTACTTGTATTAATAAGTTATATAACGTTACTCGGGGGCTGTACTGCTCCCATAAAGTATGACTCTACAGTTACGCTGGAGGGTAATATATGGAATCTTTCCGAGCTGGATGGTAAGGAGTATTTTCCGAGCGCTGAGCATGACCCTGCATATATTGAATTTTTCAGTGACGGTAGCTTTTTCGGTTTCGGCGCGTGCAATGAGTATTTTGGCAGATATGAAGCATCAGCCTCATCCATAAAGATAGAATCCAACATGACCGCAAAAGGATGTGAGGGAATGCTTGAATTTGAGCTGGACCTGGGTTCTGCACTTCTGACAGCCGATGAATATGTTATAAAGGGAGAAGAGCTGTATCTTTACAGGGACAGCAAAATAATCGCAAAATTTTTTACCGTAATTACACCGGAACTGAATTAAACCTTTCTATCCTGTTATTTATCCAATCAGTAAGAAACCTTTTTAAAAAGTTCAAAGTTAAAAATTATTAAGAGTAGGGTAACCACCAACTCGATTAATGAACTTATCAAATTTTATAGGGGAACATATGCGACAATATACGGATTATTTAACTTAAGCCTTCTGTAAAGATGGAGGAGGGTAATGAAATGATAAAGCTAATGGATAACCCGCTTATCGAGCAAGTAATATGGGCAATAATTTCGTTCCTTACAATAAACATTAATAACGACATCAGTACCAAGTACGTGACGGAAGTGAATTTCCGGAACAGCTATTTTTTTCAGAGTGAAAAGACTAAGCTGATAGAATTCTATACTCTTGACAGTGTATCTCTCACTAAGAACGCGCTAAGGACTTTTAAAGGGACGGAAAGATATGTACTCGAGGAGATCGTGGAGGACAGTACGGGAATTTTCCTGATGAGATTATTAAAGGGAAGATTTTACATCGGTACAGACCCGTTCAGGATAGATATTGCAATAATGAACTCGGATACTAATTTTAATATAAGCGTATTCGACAGGTATGAGAATTACCTTGGCGATATTGTGTGGAACAGGTCGCTGGTAGATACCGCAAATATGGGTGATGAAACGAAGGAGCTTTACCGGCTGCTTGGCAATAAGAATTTTAATATAGTTTTTACATTTCTGCATGAGGTATCACACTTTGTAAATTTCATCCAGGCAAACCCGAAATATGAGGATGGTAAGTGGTTCGTGAATAAGAAGAAGCTAAAAAGTGAATGGGAAACCGATAAGGAAGCAGAGAAGTATATACGGCGTTTCCTGCCGGATATAAAGGAAATTTATCAAACGTACAAAGTACCGCAAAAGGAAATAAGTAATAAGTAAAGAAAAGCCCCTCTAATATGAGGGGCTTTTTGCATTAGTAAGAGGGTTTTTGTATTATTCAACTTTGGTGCCGGGAATCTCCTGTCCGCCCTGGAAAAGCGTCATTCCTGTCACTTTTCCGCTTTCATCCACATTGAATATGATCTTTGCCGGTACGACTTTTAAATAAAAGTCTGTTTCCGAGGTAGGGAATATTTCGAATTTTTCCTGTCCAGTTGCCTGTTCGAATATCCTGTCACCATCCACGGTTATTTCGATATAAAATGCCGGTGCCAGCTGGTATTTACCGATGTACCTGCTTAAAACTTCATTCGGTAATTTTACATCGGATTTATTTTCATAATCCACGCCAAGCTTTTTAAGCATATTTATCGCGTTGGTATTGCCGGGATTCAAATCCAGTGATTTTTTGTAGTTCTCAATTGATTTTTCATTCTCTCCCTTGTTCATCAGAGCTTCGGCATAACTGTCATAGGTATTAAATGCATCCGGGAAAGCAATAACATTGATCTCAAATATTGCTAAAGCTTTGTCCAGATCATTTTCTTCCTGCATTATTGCATATCCGTAATTATTAATATCACTTTCCCTTACAAAATATTCTAAAACCAGATTTTCAAAATTTGTTTTGAAATACTCTACAGTGCCTTCATTACCTTTTTCACTGAACCATTTTTCCATAGCAGAAACAATAGGTTGTTTCGGATATTCGGGCTCTGTACCGTCGAGAACTTTCCTTATATTCGAGGTAATATCGAAGAGACGGGTCGAACCGGTATTATTAAGTATCACAATAGTTCTATCTTCATCTATAAATCTCGCGAACATAGTATTATACCCATTTATTCCTCCTGTATGCCACACAAGTGTGGAACTATCTGACGCACCGGGCCCATTGGCATTCATAATTACCCATCCGTATCCGTATCCTTCAAGGTAGGGAGTCCACATTTGATTTTTGATATCCTCTGACAATATTTTATCTGTGTAAAGAGCTCTATCCCATTTGTAAAGGTCTCTCGCGGTCGAATACATATCACCCGCACCTAAGGCATTTGGCATATAGAAATAAGGCTCATCTTCGATTTTCATACCGACCCACTGGTAACCCAAGGCGCGGTTCGATGGGGGATTTTCTTCTCTTTCTATCCCGCTGTCAGTCATCCCGGCGGGTTTAAGGATCCTTTCCTCGATGAGCTCCTCATAGGGAACTCCGGCTACTCTCTCTGCAATCACAGCAAGCAGGTAGTAACCTGTGTTATTATAATTGTAATTTGTACCCGGTTCGAATTCAAGATCGCCAGCATGAGCATATTTTATCATATGGTCTTCTGTAAACTTAAACTTTGTAGAATCTCTCTACCACCCGGGAATGTTTGTGTAGCTGTGAATTCCTGCGGTATGGTTTAAAAGCTGCCTAATCGTGATCCTGCTGCCTGTGTCTTTTCTATACTCAGTGATATGGTCCGTTATCACGTCGTCCAGGCTCATTTTTCCTTCGGCAATGAGCTGCATAATTACCGATGCCACGAACTGTTTTGTGACCGAGCCAATCCTGAACTGGTGCTGCGGAGTGACGGGGGTTTTAGAGTCGAAATCAGCATAACCGTAACCTTTTTCAAGTATTATTTCACCTTTCTCTGCAACAAGCACAACTCCATTAAGAATGTCATACTCATTGTATTTAGAAAGGAGTTCCTCCAGTTTATCGCTTTTAGATTGAGGTATTGCAATAGATGTAATCGCAGTTAGAACTAAAAATGTAAAAAATAATGTAAGTTTTTTCATAATTAATCTATTTTTTCTCCTGTCATTGATTTATTATCCTGAAACAGTGTCAATCCTTTGACATTACCTGCTTCATCTATGTAAAATCTTATAGAAGTACCTGTTACTTTTGTGTAAAAATCCGTCCTGGTTTTTGGGAATATCTCATATCTTTGCTGGTCGGTAGCCTGCTCAAATATCCTGTCTTCGAATACTGAAATTTCAACATAAAAATCCTCAGATAACCTGTATGTACCGGCATATTTTTTAAGATCCTCATTTGTGAGTTCGGTATCTTTGTGAGTTTCGGTTTCCACTCCGATCTTTTTAATCATCTTTTCTGCATTTGTATTAGCCGGGTTAATTGCAAGAGATTTTTTGTAATAATTTATTGCTTCCTGTATGCTGCCTTTTCTATAAAGTGCTTCACCCATGCTATCGTAAACGTCATATGATTCCGGAAATGCTTCCATATTAATTTCAAATATTGCCAGGGCTTTATCGGTATTCAATTCTTCATTCAATACCTGGTAACCCCTCAGGTTTATTGCGTTTTCGTCTAACTCATATTCAGCTTTTATTGAATCTTCATTTTCTTTAAAATATTCAACCGCTTTATCATATTCCTTTTCAAGTAGTATTCTTTCAAGCTCGGGAATAAACGGTTTTTTAACTTTTAATGGCTCAAATCCATTTAATACATACCAGAGATTATCGGCAATCTTCATCAAGCCGGTCGGACCTGTATTATGTAAAAGGATAATGGTTTGCTTATCATCTACGTGCCTGACGAATATAGAATTAAAACCATTAACGGAACCGGTATGCCATATCATAGTGCTGCTATCATCATCTCCGGGTTTTTCAATAACGGATACTTTCCATCCGTATCCATAATTACTTTTAGAAGGCGACCACATAAGATATTTTAGAGATTCGTTTATATAATCATTTGTATATAACGCTTTATCCCACTTGTAGAGGTCATTTGGGCATGTAGAAAAAATCATCCTCTACGAAATTCACCCCTTTTCTCATATATCCCTGAGCGAGGTTTGGCGGCGGGTTTTCCTCTCGTTCAATCCCAGTGCTGTTCATTTCAGCCGGATCAAAAATCCTTTGCCTTAGTAAAAGTTCATATGGCACCCCGGCAGCTCTCTCAGCGATTATACCAAGCAGATAATATCCGGTGTTGTTATAATTATAATTAGAACCAGGCTCGAACTCAAGTTCGCTCGCATGCGAAATTGTGATAAGATGTTTCTTTGAGAATTTCACCTTAGATGAATCCTTCCACCAGTTAGGGATGTTAGTATAGCTTTTTATACCGGAAGTATGGTTTAGCAACTGATGGATAGTCACTTTATCCCCGATATCTTTTCTATATTCGGGTAGATATTTCGATATTTTATCATCCAGACTCAATTTCCCTTCATTTGACAATTGAAGAATAACCGTAGCAACAAATTGCTTTGTTAGTGATCCAATTCTGAATTGGGTTTGGGGATTATTCTCAATATTGCTGCTAAAATCAGCCATACCATACCCTTTTTCCAGTACTATACCTGTGCTGTCGGCAATCAAAGCTGTTCCGTTAAACAGTTCATTTTTATTATATTCCTGTAATAAATTATCCAGTTTTTCTTTAAGCGGTTGTGAAAATAAATTTCCGTTTAAAACTAAGGAATAGATTAAGATAAATCCCGTTAATAATGTCCGTAACTTTTTCATATGTTTAGAGGGTTTTAGTGGAGCTAAGGTTTCAAAAACTAAACCATGCTTAGAAATATTACATCGAATTGAAAGTAAATTAAATATATTAATTATTATATTTGTAATAAATAAAATTAGAGGGTGCAACCAATGGGTTTACTATTTAAAGCAAGAAGTGGGGCAAATACGGGACTTTTGATAATAAGGTTAGTAGTGGGTTTTTTGTTTTTATTCGCCGGTGCTGAAAAGATCATCGACATCGAAGCTTTTATTAACGAATTAAAAGCTATGGATGTAATGTCGGATAATCTTGCGTTCATAGTTGGATTTATCCTTCCGTTTGCTCAGGTTTTCCTCGGTGGATTGTTTATAATAGGACTTTTTACACCCATAGTGAGCTTTTTTCTTTCGTTTATAACATTAGCGATTATAATCAGTACAGGGGCAGGGGATCCGGTACATCCGTTTAGTTTGAACTGGGTTGTGCTGGCGTGTACTCTGTGTACATTATTCAGCGGTGCCGGTGTAGTGTCCTTCGATGCATTCTTTGATAAAAAGAAGCAAAAAGATGTAGTTTCCTATGCTCCGAGTTATAAAGGGACTGAAGAAACACAAAAAAGTGTTGTAGTAAAAGAAAATAAACCGGAAGAAAAAGAATCGGATATAAAGATAGATATAAAACCCGACCTTAAGCCGGATCCGAATAATCCCGAGGGTGATAAGAAAGATTCTATCTGATTATAAGGCTTTCGCGCTCAGGCCCTACAGAGATATACTTAATCGTGTACCCTACAAGTTCTTCGATCTTATTCACATAGTTTTGCGCTGTGTCAGGCAGCTCATCGAACTTCCTGCACCCGGTGATATCTTCACTCCATCCGTCCATCTCGATGTAGTCAGGTTTTGCTTTATCCAGTACCGGGTTTAGAGGGAAGTTCTTATATTTTTTCCCATCCACATCATATGCTGTGCAAATGTAAAGCTTCTCTCTTCCGGAAAGTGAATCGAGTTTAGTTATTGCAATGTCGTTAACGCCCTGTACCTGTGCTCCGTACCGTGAGGCAACAGCGTCGAAGTGTCCGATCCTCCTTGGTCTACCTGTAGAAGCACCGTACTCAAAAGCAATCTCCCTGAGATTATCGGCTTCTTCACCGGAAATTTCAGTTACGAAAGGTCCAGCACCAACGCATGTAGAAAATGCTTTCATTACACCAGTTACGAGGTAATCTTTTGTGTTGAGTAAACCACCGCCAATAGGAGCAAACGCTGCTAAAGCGCAGGAAGAAGTTGTAAACGGATATATTCCATAGTAGATATCCCTCAGTGAACCGAGCTGCGCTTCAAAAAGGATTTTCTTATTATTTGAAGCTGCATTTTCGAGTAATTGGGTTACGTCGGTGATATATGGTTTTATTTTCTCACTGTATTTTCGAGTCCATTCGAGGGCTTCTTCGAATGAAATGACTTTGTCTTC
>CALGOI010000076.1 GCA_937959065.1 uncultured Ignavibacteriota bacterium
CTTTATCATCGGTCTTCAAAAGTCCGTCTGTGGTTTTCTCTTCTTTGATCTCATTACCCCTGGGTTTCTCCTCGACCATCTTAACGGGAGCAGGCTCCTTTACTGTAGGTGTTTCCTCGCGTGATAATTCATCGGTTGTACCGCCTTCCATATCTCCCCTGCTGAGTTCTCGCCTGTCCTCGCCTACATAACCAAAGCTCTCCGTTATTTCCCTGCCGGGCAGCTCAGTCTTTAGCGTCTCGCCAAGTGTCGTCTTCTGTTCGAGCAGTGAATTATCATCGCCGCCGGTTTTGGTTTCGCTGTCATTGCTCGTCATTGTCTGATTCTGGGTATCTTCATTCGAAGTCGTAACGTTATTCTGGTTTATTACAAAGACCCATATAAAAACAAGGAACACCACGGCGGTGACGCCCATGGCGGGTACCATCCACGAGTTCCTGCCCGGTCCGAACAGTTTCGCAAGGAATCCGCCCTCGAGCTTCTCCTGGTGCTGCTTATGTATCTGTGAACTTGGCTGGGCATCAGCCATGTTTATCCTACGCTGTAGCTTCAATACAAAGTCGTCGCTTGCCTGAACTGACGGCAAATTACGCAGCTTCTCTCGTATGTCTAAATGTTTCTCTTTCTCTGTCACTTCCTTAATCCGTAAATTAAATTATTTCGATAAACTCTTATTTTGGTTTACGCTGATTATTCGCCGGGTTTATAAATATCGCTTAACAACTCTTTTAATCTTTCCCTGCCTCTGTTGATTCGGGATTTAACTGTACCAAGCGGCAGTCCGGTTATCTTCGCAATCTCTTCATATTCCAGGTCCTGAATATCGCGCAAAACTATCACTTCCTTAAACTTATCTCCTAAAGAATTAATCGCCTTCTGTATATAATAGTTCTCGATGCTCGCGTTAGCGCTCTCCTCAGGTGATATCACATCCGCCGGCAGATCGAAATCCTTTTCATTCTCCGGGTCGAAATCACTTATGGAGATCGCCTTTTGCCTGCTCTTCTTACGCAGGTTTGTTTTTGCTATATTGATCGCTATCGTATAAAACCAGGTCGAGAACTTCGCAATTTCTTTGTATAAATGCTTAGAACGATATAGCTTTAAAAACGTATCCTGAGCAAGGTCTTCGGCTTCGTCTCTGCTTCCCGTGTACCTGAATAAAAAGTTAACCAATTTATCCTTATAACGGAAGACAATTTCATTGAAGGCTTCAACATCTTCCTTCTGAAACTCGAATATTAACTCCTCGTCTGTAAGTTGCTTATAATCTATTTCAGCCGAAGGCACCTTTTCTGTAATTTTTTAACGATTTATTCCGGAATTTGTTCCGAAATCTCAGAGATTAACAAGATTAGCTATCAATTGTGTAAACACCGATTTCTTGTCAGTTCCCGTCGATTTTAGGGCTTTTTCCGATGCATTAATATAGCCAAATGCCTGCTTTAATTTAAGTTCATTAATTTCACCTTTATATTTCTTATATACAGGCAATACTTTGTCCAGATCATACCATATTTTAAGCTTTCTGCCCAGCTCCCATCCGTGATAATTGCCTATTTTAGGGTCTCCCAGCTTTGCCAGCGTCACAAATGCCGAATTTAACAGTATTAAGAGATATATTTCCACATCTTTTTTGAGAATTAGACTATTATATATCTTTAACGCGCTGTTTGCGTCACGCGATAAAACCGAATAAATAAAATCCGGCTCGCTGAAATCCCTCGAAAATCCAATACACATATTCACATCATCCATTGTGATCTCCTTCGTGTCTGCAGCGTATGTCTTTAGCTTTTCTATTTCACTCGATATCTCATCCATTGACAGATTAAGCATCTGTGTGAAATGCGCGATCGTTTCATCGTCGATTTTGTAATCACCGAATTTGGATTTGACGAACTTTACAAATTCCATGTCTGACAAGTCCGCTATTGTCGCTATTTCAAGGTCCGGGTCTTTGATCTTATCGTACATCGAGCTTTTGGCTTCTGCTCCGGTATCGACTATTATAAATACTACATCCGGATTTTTGAGCCTGAAGTAGCCGGTTAGCGCTTTCGCCTCATCCTCGTTGAATCCCCTGTAACCCGGTTTCCTGACTACCTTAAGCACCACTATCTTTTTATCAGAGAACATCCCGGTATTCGAGCATTCGTTAAGCACTGTCCCTAGCTCCGAATCATCCGTGAAAAATTGGATTAAGTGCTCTTTGGGGTTATAGTTTTCACCGATGAATTTCTTCCCGATTGAATTAATTATCATGTCGAGGAGTGATTTCTCCTTTACAAACAATAAAAGATTAGGCGGGATATCCCCTTTTTTAATTCCGCTTATAAATGAGGAGAATGTCTTTTCATAATTATCTTTTCTCTTTGCCATGCGGGTAAATTAATAATAATAATGGAGATTATAAATAAAGATAACATTACAAGAACTATTTCTTAAATAGTGTTTCATCACGCTTTATTATTGGGTAAGTTTAAAATATCAACTAACATTTTAACAACTATACTAAGGTGAGGTCATTATGAAGCTATTACTTTTCCTTGTTTCTTTATTACTTACAAGCAGCCTGGCATTTCCGCAATCAAAATCCAAATATTCTCTTGACGGCGGCTTAATAATCTCTCATTTTCAACAGCAGGTGAAACAGGATGTTGGAGACCCTCGCGGAGAGAGATTGGTCTATGAGTATGAATTCGGATTTCTATTAACCGGAAGATATGAATTTACTGATTACCTGTCGGCCGGCATATTTCTTAGAACAGATTTTGGTAAACGGGAAGCTGCGCAATTTGATGGATTTAATAGTGAAGGAATAACACAGGTTAAAAATCAGCTCGGAGGAAATTATACTGAAATATGGTTAGGGCCTGAAGTGATGTTTCGCTGGAAACAGCTTTTTGCAGAAGTAGGTTACGGTTTGGTCGGGATCAGAAAAGACGATGGAAGAAATGATGTCCCGTCAAATACAGGTGATACGGTTTCATCATTTACTACAAATCCATCAATCTCCTGGATGATTTCAATCGGAGGATTTGTGCCGCTATCAAAGAATTTAGATATTTTATTAAAGTTAGAATACAGGCTCAGATATTATAATAAAAGGGGCGGTGAACCTTTGGCCGACAACATTGATCTCGGCACTCAGAGCATATCTCCGCTTGTTGGTGTAAGCTGGAAGTTTTAAAAGTAAATATATAACGAAAAAGTAAGGTTAACTACTCTTTATATTCAAATATATGCTGTTCACCCTCATCAAGTATAATAATACTCTCATTGTAAGGTGCTGTAGTGGATTGTACCCCGGTAGCGGTAGCGTGTGTGTATTTGTCTATTAATCCTTCAAGAGCAATGAGAGGAAGGTCCGGATCGGAGCCGTACTGGATAGCGCCATAATGAACCGGTATCATGTATTTCGCCTGCAAGTCATCGAACATCATCATAGCCCCGAATGAAGCTACATGATTTCCGAACCCCTCTGTTTCACAGTCGCGGCACGGGCCAATTGGGATAAGAGCCAGGTCTATATCGAACTTATTTCCAATAACTTTATAGGCCTCTTTTTCATAACCTGTATCACCGGCAAAGAAAACCGTTAGCCCGTTATATTCAAAAACGTACCCGGTACATCCCGGCACATTCCAGCTGTAGCTGTCCAGTCCATACCTTCCGCCCTGGTGCTGGGCAAATACGGTTGTCACCTTTATTCCGTTTATTATTTTAGATTCACCTATATAACCTCGCTTTTGGGAATTGGCCGTATTCAATCTTATCATATCCATATCATATGCAGGCAGGTAGTACTCTGAACCACGCGGAAATACCAGTTTTGCATTCGGGAATCTCTCATCTATTTCACGTAAGCTCGTTAAACTCATATGATCCATATGCGCGTGAGACACCAGTACTGCATCGAGCTTTGGCAGGTCATCCAGGTCGAGCCCCGCTTCTACTTTTCTGAGCATCAGCCCGCCTATCACATCATCGAACAGTGGATCAATCATAATAACTTTATCATCCATCTGTAAAAGTACCGTCGAATGTCCTACCCAAAGAGCCGACAATCTTACATCATCTTTTATCGGATCTTTTATCTTGTTCTCTATCCTGTCCGGTCTTCCGAATATGGCATCGGTGGAATTATGAATTATTCCGCGTGCAAACCAGCAGCCTGAAAAAACGATAGACAGAACCGCTATAACAACAATATTTCTTATAATGATTTTTCTCACTCTTAGAAGTACTTTATGAATAACCCGATATTATAATTTGTCTTCGCGTCTATATTATAGTGAAATTGAAGACCCATCAATCCGTAGAAGAAGTACAATCCCGCTTCAACACCAAAATAGGTATCTTTATCTCCCGTAAGGTCGTCCCTGTAATTGAACTTACCCCCGATCGAGCCGGCGAGATTTTCACCTTCCGCGTGTATTGGAAATAACATTCTGCTGCCCGTACTAATTCCAAACCTTCCAAGATTTGAATATTTAAAACTCGTTACAGTCCATTCAGGCTGAACGAACAATTCCACCGATCCCGTAAATCTTCTAACCGGGTTTATCATGAAGAATTGTACCGGTGAAACATATTTATTTGTCTTGAAAGAGATATTCACCGGCGTAACCTGCCACCTGAGCCCGAATATCACTCTGGCATCCTGGTCACTCTGATCCTGAAAAAACGTCGGGGATGGTATAAGCTGCATTGCCGCCCAGGTTAAATATTTTTTGGTCTCGTCAGTATTATCCTGTGAATAGGAATTAACGGTAAATACTAAAATTATAATCGCCGATAAGAATACTTTACGCATTATACTTTACGCATTATAGATTAATTTATTATTATTATAAAAAAAATAATTCAATAAAAGTTCTAATGAAATAAAAAAGTCGGTACATATAGCCGTAAAAAAAGCTGTCCCATTTCTGAGACAGCTTTATAAAATGATAATTCTTTATGTCTTATTCCTGTACGTAAACCTTTTCCATTACAACGTCTTTTACCGGCTTGTCCATTTGTCCGGTTTCAGTTTTACCTATCTTCTTTACTACATCCATTCCCTCTATCACTTCTCCGAATACTGCGTGCCTGTTATCAAGGTGCGGCTGAGGTGCAAGCGTAATGAAAAACTGCGATGTACCTGTGTTTGGACCTCTGTTGGCCATCGAGAGAATACCCTCTTTGCTGTGCTTCAGGTCAGGATGGAATTCATCCGGAATGGTTTTATCCGATCCGCCTGTTCCTGTCCCTGTCGGATCTCCGCCCTGGATCATGAACCCGTCTATGACCCTGTGGAATATTATCCCGTTGTAAAATCCTGCCTCTGCAAGGTCTTTAAAGTTTTTTGTAGTTATCGGTGCCTTATCTGTATATAATTTGATCTTGATAGTTCCCATATTGGTTTCCATTACTACTATATCGCCGTCTGAGCCGTTTGTTTTACCGGTGGTCTCACCGCTTTTGTTTGTGTCAGTCATTGTACCGTCTGTTTTAGTTTCGGTTGTATTAGTTGTTTGCTCTGTGGTGTTGTTAGTTGATGGGGTATCCTTTTTTTCGTCACCGCACGCAGTCATAAAGATTACGGTAACAAAAAGAACTGATAATGTAAACAAAAATCCTTTTAACATTTGGATTCTCTCCTTGTTATTATTTGTTATTTGAATTGTTTTAAAAATCTTATGTCGTTTTCGTAAAACATCCTGATATCAGGAATACCATGCCTTACCATCAGTGTACGCTCTATTCCCATCCCGAATGCATAACCTGTGTACTCCTCCGGGTCATATCCCACATGCTTGAATACTTCCGGATCCACCATCCCGCATCCAAGTATCTCCAGCCAGCCGGTATGTTTGCAAACCCTGCATCCTTTACCGTTACAAAGATAACACTCCACGTCCATCTCTGCAGACGGCTCCGTGAACGGGAAGTAACTCGGTCTGAATCTTGTCTTGAGGTCCTTACCGTAAAACTCCCTCACGAAATACTCAAGTGTCGCTTTCAGTTCGCTCAGCGTAACGTGTTTATCTACATATAAACCCTCAACCTGGTTAAACATCTCCAGGCTTCTCGCGCTTATTGCTTCATTCCTGTAACACCTTCCGGGTACAAGTACCCTCACAGGGGGCTTATGCTGCTCCATCACTCTCACCTGCCCGGGTGAAGTGTGCGTACGCAGTACATATCTCCTGTCATCTCCCTTTGGCGATTTGACATAAAATGTGTCCTGCATGTCACGTGAAGGATGAAAATTCGGTGTGTTTAGAGCGTCGAAATTGTGATACTCATCCTCCACTTCAAAGCCGTCGTAAACAGTAAACCCTATCTTTGCGAAAATGCTAACGATTTCCTCTAATGCTTGTGTTACAAGATGTTTTGTTCCTTCGTTATACGTTCTTCCGGGTAGTGTAAGATCTATACCGCTGTCAGCTGTACTCCCCGAATCCAGGGCTGATTTCTTTTCATCATAAATTCCCTGTGCAATGTTCTTCAACTCGTTTAATGCTTTCCCGACCTTCCCTTTGTTCTCCTTTTCGACATTCTTGAAATCCTCGAACATACCGCTGATCAGACCGTTACGGCTGAGATACTTCAGGCGGTATTCTTCCAGCGCGGATGCATCGGATATATCCGAAGCCCCGCTTTGTATCTCCCTCTTTATTTGTTCTATTTTATCGAGCATTGGTCAGGAAAAAATAAAGGCGGGT
>CALGOI010000077.1 GCA_937959065.1 uncultured Ignavibacteriota bacterium
TGGTGCTTTGAATTCATCCTTAACAGCGTAAGGGGAAGACCGATATGGTTATTGAAGTTGCCTTCCGTCTTGAGCACGTTGTATTTAAGGGAAAGTACCGAACTGACGAGATCTTTCGTTGTAGTCTTGCCGTTGCTGCCTCCAATACAGAGGACGGGAGTGTCAAACTTTCTTTTATGGCTGCGGGCAAGCTCTCCCAAAGCAAGTATTGTATCCGGCACGGTCACATAGCAGGTTTTCTTGAGTAACTTAGAGACCGAAGCTTTTTTTCTCGAGCTGATAACGATTAACCCCACTCCTTTACTAACTATCTGTTCGAGAAACTTGTGTCCGTCGGTACTTTCTCCTTTAATCGCAAAGAACGCTTCGCTTTTTTTAATGGTGCGCGAATCAATTGATACACCAGTGATATTTGTTCTCCTAAAACAAACTCTGTTATGTATCTTGCTTCCCTTTAAGCTTAAGAAATCGTCCAGCTTAAGCATATCAGTGTGCAAGATTTGAATATTTACTCACCATCTCCTTATCATCAAAATGCGTTTTCACACCCTGTATCTCCTGGTATGTCTCGTGTCCTTTACCGCATATCAAAACCAGGTCTCCGTGCTTAGATATTTCTATTGCCTTTTTAATTGCCTCTTCACGGTTCTCTTCTACTTCGTAATTACCGGAGGTTTCTACTCCCGCGAGAACTTCCTCGATTATAGCCATTGGGTCTTCGAATCTTGGATTATCGGAAGTAATAATAGTATAGTCCGAAAGCGAGGTTGCATAGTTACCCATAACCGGCCTCTTGGTGGTGTCTCTGTTACCACCGCATCCGAAAACGGTAATGACACGGCCTTCACCCTGTTCTGTGACAATGTCACGGGCGGCTTCAATGGCATTTTTTAAGGAATCTGAGGTGTGAGAGTAATCGACAATAGCGTATGCGCCGTTAGGCAGTTTTATTCTTGTAAACCTGCCATCGACGTTCTTAAAATCGGCAATCGCTTTTCGCATTATTTCCATATCAATGCGCAAAGCATTCGCCGCTGCCATAACAGCTAAAATGTTCGATACGTTGAATCTCCCTGTCATACCGCTTGTAATATTTGTTTCCCCATCATTAGTCTTTACATCAAACTTCAATCCGTCTATCCCTATTTTAATCTTCTCCGCCTTATAGTCACTCTTTTTATCTATTGAGTAATAGATCTTTTTTGCTTTTGTGTCCTCTAAAATCTTCTTACCATACTTATCATCCCTGTTAGAAACCGCGTAACTTTTCTTTTTCAGCCCGTCGAATAAAATCTTCTTTGCCCTGAAATAATTCTCCATATTCTTATGGAGGTCCAGATGCTCGCTGGTCAGGTTTGTAAAGATGGCTATTTTAAAATCCAGCCCGTAAACCCTTTTTAATTCCAGCGCTATCGATGAAACTTCCATCACGCAGTATTCGACCCCATTATCAGCCATCTCATTCAGCATCCTGTATATCTCAATCGAGTCCGGTGTAGTTAGTGAAGAATCGGCTTTTTTGTCACCTACCTGGTAATTGATCGTCCCTATAAGCCCCGTACTAAAACCCGCTTCTTCGAGCACTGCTTTCATCAGAAACGTTATGCTCGTTTTTCCGTTAGTTCCGGTAACTCCGATCAAATCCATCTTTTCGGCAGGGTCTCCGAAGAAATTCCTGCTAAGCTCAGCCATGGTCTTTCTTATGTCGCGCGATTCGTAAACTTTTGCTTTTTCTTCGTTCACCAGCTCATCTACATACACATTCTTTTTTATCTTCTCGGTTATCACCGCTGATGCACCGTTTTCAAAAGCGGTCTTTATGTATTTATTGCCGTCATCTTTGTACCCTATTATGGCAAAAAATACATATCCCTCTTTTACTTTACGTGAACCATAAGCCAAGCCTTTTACTTCAAAGTCTTCACTTATCCCGGTCT
>CALGOI010000078.1 GCA_937959065.1 uncultured Ignavibacteriota bacterium
TAATGGTATAAACGTATATGGTGGTGATGTAACTCAGGTAGCTAGTTGGGGTCGCCCAAGAAGTTTAGTTTCTGATGGTGTTGAAGGTTATGTACAAGTTGTAGGACACACAACTCAACAAAAAATGACGGTGATTGAAAACCAATTTATTCTGATTGATACATTAGGAACAACCGAGCAATTTTTATATATAGAGAATAATGAGGCAAAACCAAAAACACTAAATGATTTTATCTAATGGATAACACATCTGAGAAAAAAAGGGTTATCCCCCAGGCGGTAGATCTCGAGGAAAAATTATTATCAGCTATTATGCTTGATAATGAGGTAATGAATGATATTACCGATATCCTAAAAGCTGATCACCTCTACAAAAAGAAGCATCGAATCATTTACCGGGCTTTTCTGGATATGTGGGAAAATAATAATCCTATTGACCCAAATACATTATTGAAGTGGTTAGATAAAAAAAACCTTGAAGTACCAATAACAACAGATGAAGTAATAGATTTAAGTTCAGCTGTTAGTACTTCGGCGAATGTAGAATTTTATGCAAGGATAATATATGAAAAGTATGTACTCAGATATATTATCAGTACATCAAATGAGTTAGCGAATAACTGCCTAGAGCCGGATGTTAATACCTGGCATGCTTTGGAAAAAGCTGAGGTTCGATTAATGGAGTTATCACAGCAAACCAATAAATCTAAAATAATATGTGTAGGTGATGAAATTGAATCTTACCTGCAGGAAATTAATGAAAGACGATCGAATAAAGATAATCAGGAATACATTCCAACATACATAGGCGCATTAGATGAAGTTATTACCGGGTTGTTTAAGGGTAATTTAATAATTATTGGTGCCCGTCCTAAATCCGGTAAAACTGCATTAGCGGTAACCATCGGTAATAATATAACCCAAAATCTGAATTTACCTGTTGGAATGATTTCAGCAGAAATGAGAAAAAAAGAAATAATGGATCGCTTAATATCAGCTGAGGCGGGAGTTAAGGGAAATAATATACGGTCCGGCGCAATTAGTGATTCAGAATATGAAATGATTACCGATAGTATCAAATATCTTAAAACCAAATTTTATATAGATGATTCACCGGATATAAATATTATGGAACTCCGGGCTAAAGCCAGGAAGATGAAAAAGGAATACGATATACAGCTGCTAATAGTGGATTACCTTCAATTAATAAAAGGATTTGAGAAAAGGGAAAGGCGCGATATCGAGGTAGGTGATGTATCAAAGGGTTTAAAATCACTAGCAAAAGAATTAGATATTCCGGTAGTTGCCTGTTGTCAATTAAATCGGGCTATAACCTCAACAGGTAAACCGAGAAAACCAATCCTTTCTGATCTTCGCGAAAGCGGTAATATCGAACAGGATGCAGATACAATAATATTTATTCATAAACCGGCAATAGAAGATGATCACCATTATGAATTGCATGTAGCTGCTCAGAGAAACGGGCCTACCGGTGAAATTGATATTAAATTCAGTAAAGAGTTTACGAAATTCGAAAGCTACAATACTTTAAGTGTAGCTGCTAATTCAGATTCAGAAGATGAACCATTTTAAAAATTAATATAAAAAATGAAAAACTTAATTATTGTTTTAATCGCGTTAGTAACATTATCAGCTTGTAATGATAATTCAGTAAGTCCTTCAAATCCAGATACATTACCGCAGATAACAACACCGGACGGAAAAGAATATACATCTTTCTATGATGGACCTGATATAAGAATTTACAAAGCTTATATATCGATCTATAAAGCAACGAGTATAGATACATTATTTATTACTCGAGATCTGTATATAGGAATTCCGGAAAGCGTATTTCCAATAGAATTATGGTTATGGTATGATATAGATATTATCCAAGACTACACAATTAAGATTAATAACGTATGGGATATGACAAAAGAAGGAAAAATAATGAATGTAAGTATATATGATCCAATTAATCATCAAGAGAAAATGCTTTATTCTAAGAAAATACAGGGAGTTGGTACTTATTATCATTTGAGTAATGATACATTATTATTTAATAATGTGATTAAATTCAATGGTATGAATATCAATTGAAATTAAATATTTTCCAATTATCCAATATCTAAAAAGGGGATATATGCAAATACCAAGGAAATACGGTAGAATTTTATTCTGGATCATCTTAATAATAATCCTGATAGCTAATTATTTTATCTGGAAGGATATATTTACCGGAAAGAAAGAAAAGCCGGTACCGGGTAATGAAAAGATTGTATGACTACTCATGATCTCAGAAATATTAAATATGTATCTAATGACAGTGTATTACTGATAAATATTCAAGCCGATTTTCCAGGTATAAAGGAAGATGATGAAGTTATTTTAAAAATAGGTAATGAGGATATATTATATAGGGTTCATTCGATTAAGTATGAAGATGAAAAGAACTTTAAAGCTAATTTAATCTTTGTAAATTATTGTAGATAATGTTAAATTTGAAAGAACTGACAGACAAAGAATTAAAAGCCCTTGAACAGGTTGTTAAGGGAATCAAAGCTATCAGAAGTAATTCCGGTTATGGACAAATAACCGTAAACATTCAAAAAAACGGTGAGGATATTATAGTTAATTCAACTTCATCGGTAAAAATAAAATAGGGGAAAAGCAATATGGCAGATTTAGAAGATGTATTTGATGAAATATTTAATCCAAGAATTGAGGACTTAGGCGATGGGAAATATAAATTTACTGATATAAATGGTGATGAATGTTACATGGATTTTAATGAGGATATTTCAGTAGTCAAGAAAGAGGATATGACAACTGTTTGTATAGGTATTAACCAAATGTTAGCCTCTCAGAGATCCAAAAAAGAATTATTAGATAGTAGAATAAATCCAGAAGATTTAAAATTTGTACAAGAAGATTATGAAAGAACCAATATTACTATTCAGACTTATAAGAAAATGCTTGAAGGTGGATTAAAATGAAGGTAGAACAGGAAAAATTAAAATCAATACTGTTACAACTTGAGGAATCAGATGAAATAACGTTAGATATGATTGGCGATGGTGATAAAATGGTAGATGATAAGGAAGTATTTCATTTATTAATACTGAGAGATGCGGGGTTTATTGATATAGGGCATATCCAAACTGTAGCTGATGGTACAATTATCGGGGTAAATGAAATAAGAATGACATACCAAGGTAATGAATATCTACAGGCATTAAAAGAAAGTAAGGTATGGGATAAAATTAAAAATTTCTCTATTGGAACTGCAAAGGTATTGGGTAGAGAATTATTGATTGAATTAGCAAAAGAGCAAACAGGGTTAAAATGAAATTCGATTTCGATAAATTAAATGAACTTCCAGAATTAACTGAATTAATTAATGATGTCAATAAACATATTACTAAACACGGAAAGGCAGATATTATATATGACGGTAAGGAATTAACTGTAACTAATAAATTAGTATTAGGGTTTAATCCGGATGAAGCGGATAAATCCAAAATGAACTTTTACTTAAAGAATATCTAATAAATATTTAATCCGTTATCAAAGCGCTTGAGGCGGTATTAAATTCCGAAATGGGATTTGTACCGCCTTTTTTAATTTAAAAAATACATATTATCGCAGAACGTTTAATAATAGAAATACATGATGTAGAATTTAAGTTTATCGATTACCGGAAAATCAAAACCTTTCAGGGTAATTTAAAAGAATTATCAGATGATAATTATAATAAACTGAGATCCTCGTTAGAGAATAAAGGCTTCTTTGCTCCGGTATTCGTATGGGATAATAACGGTACTTTATACTTTTTAGATGGGCATGCACGAAGTAAGGTATTAAATAGCGATGGAGTTACTTTAAAAAAGGATGGCAAAACCACTTATAAAATACCAGCTGTAGTAATTAAAGCTGAAAGTATAAATGATGCAAAAGAGAAATTATTAATCATATCTTCGCAGTATCATACTATCACAGATGAGGGGTATAAGGAATTCACATCTGAAATGGATGCCGGTTACCTGAGATCCTTATTGAATTACGATGCTATTATATTCCAAGAAGATTACGATTTAGAATTACCGGATGAACTAATAGGAACAGCAAAAGAAAAAGATCCTGTAATTAAAATCACATTCAAGAATCCGGGGGACCTGGAAAAAGCTGAACAGGAATTAAAACCAATAATCAATAAGTACGAAGGTGCATTTTATTCAATTACAGCAAATGAAGTATGAGATTAGAGTTAGCGACAAAAGAAGCTATGCAGTATGCTTGTGTAAATTTCCACTATACCCGGAAACCATTAGATAATATCAGTTTCGGTTTTTCTGTATTTAATGACAAAGGGGAATGGTGTGGTATAGTCGCTTATGGTAGGGGGAATGCTCCAAATATTGCTAAACCATTTGGATTAGTTCAAGGGCAGGTAATTGAATTACTGAGAGTAGCATTAAATGGAAAGCAAAATACTACTTCAAGCGTTGTAGCTCGATCGCTGAAATTATTAAGGAAGTATGCTCCATTAGTTAAAGTAGTTGTATCATTCGCAGATGCTAATCAAGATCACATTGGAACGATATACCAGGCCTCGAATTGGATTTATATAGGTGAAAGCATAAGTGAAAAGGGAATAAGGATAAAAGGCAGATTAACCCATAAAAGAAGTGTTGGTTCGAAATATGGAAGTTCATCGATTAAATTTCTCAGGAAGCATGTAGATAAGAATGCTGAGATCATACACGGATTACCTAAATATAAGTATGTATATCCAATCGATAAGAAATTAATTCAACTTTGTAAATCATTATCAAAACCATATCCAAAGAAAACAAGCGCCGGTAACTCAGTGGTAGAGTGTTCCAATTCCATTGGAAAAGCCGAAGGTTCGAATCCTATCCCGGCGCTCTAATTATCATGGCAAAGAAAACAGTAAATAAGAAAACGACTAAAAAGGGACCGGGTGCGCCTAATAAGTATGAAACCGAAATAAAGGACAAATTACCGGAAATAGAAAGTTATGCTGAATCCGGATATACTGATAAGCAAATTGCAACTGCATTAGGAATTAACCCTTCAACTCTTTACGATTATAAAAAGAAATATCCAGAGTTTGCAAATGCTCTTAATTCCAAAAAACTTAAAGCTGATAAAGAAATAATTGATAGTCTTTTTAAAAGGGCAAAAGGTTACGATGTAGTTGATGAGGTAATAGAATATTATCCGCCAGGCAAAGACGGTGAAGCTGCAAAAATAAAATCAATCAAAAGATATAAGAAACATATACCGGGTGATACTAAAGCAATTATGAGTTGGTTATGGAACAGAAGGGCTGATCTATTTAAGTATAAAATGGAAGTGAATCATAATATTAAGGTAAAGCCGGAAGATCTTGAAAAGTTATCTGATAGCGAATTACTTACAGTATTGAATTCTGATAATCCGGAAAAGACATTAGCTACCCTGTTAGTTACAAAAAATGAACCAAGCACAAATTAAAGCCGCTGCGCAGTTAGTTTTAAATAAGAGACAGCAGGAAAAACATCTTAAATATAAATCCAAACTTGAATTCTACCGGAATAACCCGATTGAATATCTTGTAGAAAGATTGGGAATAAAAAGGGAATCAGTTGATTGGAGTATTTTACCAGAATATAAAAATCATAAATGGGATGGTACCCCTAATCCGTTTGTTGCGATTGCCAATGCTCTGGTAAAATATAAATGGGTTGGTGTTGAAAGTGCTGTAGGTGTAGGAAAAACCTTTTTCGGTGCCGGTATAGTACCATGGTTTTTAGAATGCTTTGAAAATTCATTGGTAGTAACATCCGCGCCTAAAGAAAAACAGCTATCATTACATATTTGGCGGGAATTAGGAAAACTGTTTAATAATCTTGGTAGAGGTGAATTACTTAATTTAAAGCTGCGGATGATCCCCGGAAAAGATGATTGGATTGCAGTAGGATTTGTAGCAGGTGTAAAAGCAAATGAGGAATCAGCAACAAAGGCACAGGGTTTTCATGCTGAACATATGTTAATTATCCTCGAGGAAACTCCCGGAATTCCCAAACAGATAATGACCGCTTTACAAAATACTTGTACATCCCCCCATAATTTAATTCTTTCTTTTGGTAATCCGGACCATCAATTAGATTCATTGCATGAATTCTGTTTAATGGATAATGTAGAACATATCCGGATATCGGGTTACGATCATCCAAACGTTGTATTAAATAATGCTGAATTTATTCCAGGTGCTCAGAGTAAAGAAAACCTATTGAGGATGAAAGCAAAATACCGCGATGAAAGTAATCCATTATATCAGAGTAGAGCTCGGGGAATATCACCGGCGCAAAGTATAGATAGTTTAATTAAAATCGAATGGTTAATTAACTGCAGTAAAGATTACGCAGATTACAAAACCAAATATGATAACAAGAAATTAGAAGGCGATAGAGGTTTAGGCGTTGATGTAGCTAATTCAGAATTTGGGGATAAAGGCGCATTTGCTCATGGTGTCGATAATGTATTAGTAAAGGTAGAGGATTTTCCATGTCCTAATGCGAATGAACTCGGGCATAAAGTATATAGGATAATGAAAGATGAAAAGATAAAACCGGAAAATTTAGGCGTGGATGGTGTTGGTGTTGGAGCCGGAACAGTTAATACCCTCTATGAAGATGGAATAACGGATGAAGATATAAGTTTATTAGGATCTGCCAGACCGGAAGAGATCGAAGGAATGGAAGAGGAATTTGTTAATTTACGTTCTCAAATGTGGTGGATACTTCGCGAGGATCTAAGGAATGGTGAACTTATCATACCGGAAGATGATGAATTATGGGCGGATTTATTAACTCCCAGATGGAGTATTAAAAATGGTAAAATAGCAGTTGAGAGTAAAGAAGATATTAAGAAACGTTTGGGGCGTTCACCTAATAAAGGTGATGCGGTTATTTATTGGAATTGGCGAAGGAAAGATAGAGTAGGAACTGATATTAGAATGTCATTCGTTAAATAAAATAGTATTTGCTATTAGGGAATATTATTTATAAATTTGTACTATTAAGGAATAACAACCAAAAATCATAGAGCCATGAAACTCTATTAAAAATTCACCTGAGATTCTAATTTAGCCAGAAACTCTTACGAAAGCGCTTCGGGGAGTATCGTTAATTCGATACTCACTTTTTTTATTATGGGAAAACCAAACTTTTTACAACGAATAGCATTGAGATACGCATTAAAAAATAATCAAGTAAGCTTTACTGATTACGATAAATTCTTATCTGTATTCGGGCCTTACTTTGGATTAAATGTATCAAGTAAAAAGTTTGTAGGCTGGGTTGCTGATTGTCTGGATATATGGGGTAAATACTTCGGTAAAGCTAAATTTAGATTATATGATGAAGGTAATGACAATAAGGAAGTTGAGAAACATCCTATCTTAGATTTATTCAAATCACCTAATACATTTCAAACAAGATGGGAAATACTTTACCGGATGGCTTGTAACTTCGGTATTGATGGTGATTCTTTTCTATTAAAATTAAGAGATGGATTAAATGTACCTCGCGAAGTAATTCAGTTAACCCCTCACCTGGTAGAAATAAAATCCTCTAAAACTGAATTCATAGATCATTACATATATAATACCGGAACTGAAAGAATTCGATTAGAGAAATCAGAGGTAATTCATTTCCGTTATCCTGATCCACATAACCAAGTGAAAGGACTTCCTATAATCAGTAGAATATAAAATCAAATCGAAGTAGATAAATTTCAAATAGCATAACAAAAGCAATTCTATAAAGCTGGTGGTTTCCTCGGGACTGTATTCAGTACAGATCAAAAATTAGGTGATAAACAATTTGAAAGGGCTGAAAAGAATCTACAGGAAAAATATGGTGGCGATATCAACAATAGCTATAAAGTGGCATTATTCGAACAGGGATTAAAACCTGTATCAGCTATGCACACAATTAAGGATATGGAAATAACCGGGCAAAGGAATCTGACTAAGCAAGAGATAATGGCAGCTTTCCAGGTGAGTAAAGTATTAATGGGTGAAGCTGAAAGTATTAACCGGGCTAATGCGGATACTGCTATATATCAATTTACATCCGGCGTTGTAGATCCTGTATTAAATTATGTCGATGAAGTATTTACAAAAGAATTAGCTCAACCGGATTTCCATGAGGATTATTATATAAGGCATGATATACTTGCTCCAAGGGATGAAGATGCAGTTCTTAAATATTACGAGAATGGCAGAAAGTATAATTGGTTAAGTCCTAACCAGATAATCGAAATGGAAGGCCTTCCAATATCAACTGAGGAAGGCGCAGATTCCATTTTTGCAAAAATAAATTCAACATCCAAAGAAGAAAAACCTAAAGAAGATGAAGCTTAATATACAGGAAGTACAATCATCGAGAAAAGATTTTAACGCTGATGAACGTTCTATTACTCATTATATCTCAACTAAGAATGTCGATTCTTATAAAGAAATATTAACCCCGGAAGGGTTTGACGATACAAAATTTAAGGCGGTATTATGGCAACACTCTACCGGCTATAATTGGCTTGAAGATACAACCCCGCCACCTTCTGAATTAATTATTGGTAAAAATGCCTGGTTCCAAACAGATACAATGGGCGTTATTGCTAAAACGATATTTGCTAATACTCCGCTTGGTAATGACGTAATGGCTTTCAATCGCGATGGGTTATTAAACAGCTGGAGTGTAGGCTGGTTACCTAAAGGCGATAAAGAATATAACGAGGAAACAGGAGTAACTACATTTAAGGAATGGTACTGTTTTGAATATTCATCAGTTATCTTTCCGGCAAATAATGAAGCTGTGAATCTTGAGAATTATAATATCATGGTTAAAGAAGCGATATCGCCTAATTTCAAAACTCTTGTAAAATCTCATGTAGATTACTTCAATATCAAATCAGAATTATCCACTTATAAAAGTGATCTTGATGAGATCAAACAATTATTAAAAGATGTAAAAGGTACTAATTCTGAGAATATCGAAAACAGAATAAAAGAAATCGAAAATAAACTTTCAAAGCCGGTCCTGGGGACTGTAGCCAACACTAAGCACAGAATCACAAGGGATTCAGTGGTTAAGATGTTCGGGGGGGCAGTTAGGGAATTAACCGGAAGGAAGTAATTTTTATAATCTAAATATCCAATAAAATGGACGAAAAAGAAATTCAGCGCCTCAAGGAACTTGAGGATAAACATAAAAAAGATCCTGAGAGCCTCAACGATGAGGAAAAATCGGATCTCGAACACCTGCAGGACAAAAAGGAATTGCAGGAAGGTATTAAAGCCGGTATGACGCAGTTTTTAAAAGATTCCGGACTTTTAAAAACATTAAGCAAAACCCCGGTTGAACAAAAAGAAGATGAGCTAACAAAAAATTCCGGTTATGTAATGCACAAGTTAGCAAGTCTACTAGCCAATAAGGATTTTCCTGAGGCAAAAGCATTTATAAAAGCTGCTGACCCAATGACTGGCGATAGCCAAGGTGATGGCGGTTACTTGGTACCGGATATAACTCGAGCCGAAATATTGGAAAAAACTCCAACATTCGGGCAGATGAGAAATATCTGTACAGTAATGCCAATGGATGGTAATAAAATCATCATGCCTAAAGAAGGTTCAATTCCTACCTTCAATTGGTTATCCGGAAGCGGTGAAAATAAGGAAATTGCATCTTCAAAAGGAAGTTTCGATACAATCGAGCTAGATCCTCGAAAAGGTGCTGCTATCGTAGTTATGGCTAGGGAATTACTGAATGATGCTAAACCGGCTATCGGTGAATACATCATCAGGAAAATTGCTCAGGCAAAAGGAACTGCAGAAGATAGCCAATTTGTAAATGGTACCGGAACACCATTTACCGGAATAATGCACCCCGGCAATACTTTCGGCAAGGAAGTATTGATTCAGGGTTCAGCTGTAGAGGATTTGAAATACGGTCATCTTATCGATGCACAATACGGAATAGATCAGAATTATTTGGCAGGTGCAAGATGGTTACTTCATAGAACATGGATGGGAGCAATCAGAAAGATAAAAGATGATAACGGAAATTCAATCTTCACTCCGGGTAATGGTACCGAACCTTCAACTATTATGGATTATCCATTTACTTTAGTTGAGAATGCACCAACTACAGCTTTTTCATCATGAAAGCCAGTAATGGCATTGGGTAACTTCAATAATTCTATAATCGGTGATATCGAAGATATGTACGTTAGTATTCTGGACCAGGCAACTATTGACGGTACAAGCCTAGCACAATTCGATTTAGTCGCTTTAAGAGTTATTACAAGGGTTGCCTTTACCCCGGGTATGACTGATTTATATTCAGCTATCAGCTGGGCATAAAAAAATAAAACTAGTTCTTAATTATAATTAACAGGCGGGGTTTAAATATCCCGCCTTATTAAAAACAAAACAGAAATTAGAACAATGAAATTGACAAAATATCTTTTACTTGGGTTTTTATTTTCCCTGCTGTTCTCACAACTTCAGGAAGTAGAGGCACAGGAAGTAAAAACAATAATTAATTCAACAGTAGCTAATGATCAGGTTGTAACCGGTTATGCTTATTTACCTCAGAAAATGGGATATGTAATTGATTCAGCTTCATTTCAGATAACCGCAAAAGGTGAAATAGACATAGATGCTATTTCAATAAGGTTCGGTTGGGTTACAAATGATATAAGAACATTAAATGCAACTGCCGTAGATAGTACCGCCCTAACAATAGATAATGCAGCTGGCGTAACTACTACTGTATTTGCTGTTGGTTCAACTGTTACCGGCGCACCTTTAAACCATGTAAATGTATTAGATGTAAGGTTATATGGTGCCTCGAGTGGTAACGATGCTACTGATCCAAATTTATTAATTGTAGATGTAATTATTTATTACAGGCAGGTAACCGGAATGGGTATCGTTGCTCCCGGTGGTTAAGAACGTTCATTTGATATTTTATAAATCTTAAATCTTAACCATGGAAAACAGAAAATTATATGAAGTAACTAAATCCTTCACCGCCGATGTAGGTGATTTCAATACAGGTGATGAAGTGGAATTAACTGATGAGCAAGCTAAGATGTACAGTAAGTTCATCAAATCGGTAGAAAAACCGGAAGCCGAAGAGGGCGATAAAAAAAAAGCGGATTTGGAAAATGGTTCGGGCGATACTTCCCAAACTACAGAAAACGAATAGTAAAAGATCTCAATAAAAAATGATAACAGTAGCTGAGTTAAAAGAATATTTAGGAATTGCCTTATCTGATACTAAAAAAGATACTTTCTTGGCGAAAGTAATTCCGATGGCTTTAACACATATAGAAAGTGGTAAAGTCTTAAATAGGAAATTAGCCTCAGCGAGTTATTCAGAAGAGATTGAAGGGAAGAGTAATGTATTATATCCAAGTCAACTTCCAATTACCGCGGTTACTGACATAAAAGAAATATCAGGTAATAATGAATTATCAGATTTATTGGATGATCCAGATACAATTGATAATACTGTTCGATTCAATGAATATGAAATAAAGTTAATGAAGGGATATACGTTTGCCGGTAAGCTAATTAAAATTACTTATACAGCTGGATATAGCGATGGTACTTTACCTGGTGCAATTAAACAAGCACTATTAGAAACCTCAGCTTATATCTTTAAGAATTCCGGGCAAGGTGATTCATTATTAATGGTAGATTCCAAAACAACTAATAACAGTGTCGTTTCAGATACTGTAAACTTTAAAAAGCTTGATTTGAGCTATATAGATTCATTCCGGAAACTGAATATATGAGCATAGGCGAAAAAATATTAGATGAAATTGGCGATGCTTTGAAGCTAATAAAAACCGATAATAATTATTCATTCGATTTACCGGATGAATATATTAATCGCGGTTATATATCGAAAGAAAAAGTAAATACGTATCCTACAGCTTATTATGAATTAGGCGATGATGAAAACGAAATGGAAGGTTCGGCAGATGATATTGAGGATGTAAAGTTAAATGCTGCAATCGGGATATACTTCGAATGTGATTCAGGGCAAGGGAATTTATCTACAATGGGCGAACAAATCAGGGCTGATATAAAAGCGTTCTTACATCAATATAACCATGTAAAACCAAATTGCCTGTATTTTAAAACTGTTCCGGAAGTTCATGGATGGGAATACTTAAGATCTTCAGTACTTCTGGATGAAGGGCAGAATAAAGGTTTAATGGCAGTAATATTTCAAATAAGGTACAGATTATTTCCAAATCAACAAAACTAAAAACGGATTACTATGAAATACAATAAATCATTTCATTTATCTCCCTCAAGCGATTTCGGGTATGATCCTTCGGGATTTTCCGATAGGGATGGTAAAGCCTGGTATGCAGCAGAAGTAAATTCGGATGGCTCACTTCTTGATACTCCGGATGCTTTTGTTAGAGGACCGGTTAAATTAACGTCCTCTTATCTTTTCCAGGCACCTAGAGAGGCCGTATTTGATTCAGCTAAAGATCAATTTGCTTCGAAAAGAGGCAATAAGATCATTACTTATGGGGCAACCCTCGGGCAGGTAAATGCTGAACTAGAGGATTACTTTACTGATTATGTTGAGAATAGATATTTCTCAATTTTAGTTATGGCAGGTATATCCAAAAGAGATAACGTTAATGAAGAGTGGTTGCAAAAGATAAGATGGTTTCCAATTGTGCAATGGGATGTTAATTGGAACGAGGATCAACCTGATGCAGCACCAGAGGTTAAATTTATACCTCAAAAAAATCCTACAAGTTCAGCATTAGCTTTAACTAATGTAGGTACAATTACAGGGCTAACTGATGCAGATTCCGAAAATGATTTAGTAACAGCAGATTGGGAAGCATTAGATTTCTCTGTTGCACCAAACAAGTACAGGGATATTCAATCCTGTGCTATGATTATTTAATAATTAAATTTTAAAGAAAAGATGAAATTTAAAAATAGTATGTTCACCCTTAATTTTGTGCAATATAGGGAATCAGAACCGGGCAAAGGCGTTGAAATACCTGACGACAAATTGCCAAAGCTTAAAGATGAGGTAGATTTAGCGAGGTGCAAAAAGATAGGATTAAAGCTGACTGGTACAGACGAAAAAAAATTAGCCGATTCTATAAAAGATAAAGACAAAGAAGAGGCTAAAAATGATAAACCTCAAAAAGAAGAAAAATCCAAAGCACAAAACTAATGGAAAAGGTTATTGTTCGTGATAAGGAATTTCGTATTAAAGGAAATATAGGCGTACTGCTAAAAAATTTCTCGTTCTTTAATAAGCTGGAAAATCCGCTTGCAGATCCTGAGATAGCAAAACAGGTAAAAGAGGCAAACGATGAATATCATGCCAGAGTTAAGCAAATAGGTAAGGAAGATCTTCCGGAAGATATTAAAAAGGATCTACTTGATACTGAAAAAGATTTATGGAAAGCGAAAGTAGATACAATTAAAATATCCTCTCAGGTAGAAACAAGCGATGATGTTGTAGTATTGCTAATGGAAACCGCAGTTGAATCTGATGAAAAGATTGATTGGAAAGATGAAAATAATAGGGAATTAGCTTACGAGATAATGGAAGAGGTAAAAAAAAATACCGATTCGAAACAAAGTTAATTGAACCTCTTAAGGCAGAAATAGCAATACTGCAGGAAAACTATAAGAATCTTACAAAGCCAGATACAGAATTACCAGAGGTGTTAAGAGTACAGGAAAATTGGCGTTTTGAAAAGATGAGGGATTTTCTTGCTATTAGATTTGGACAATGCAAATACCATATAGAGGATAAATATACCCGGTATGACTATTACGAAGCCTTTCTATTACACAATTACCAAGTACTAGGCGAAAGCTACGGATTTAACAAAAAAGATTAAAATGTTCATAATATCCGTACAATCAAATCCGACTTTTAACCCTTCTTTTGTAGATGGCTATTTTAAACAGCTAGCAGCTGATTTTTATCTTTCTAAATCTCAGGAAGAGGAATTAGCTGAGATCATGCGAAGGGAACAGGGGGATAGGATTGATGATCAAAGAGATGTCCGGGATAGAACATTAAGACCATTAGCGCCTGCAACAATCTTTATGAAAGGTAGCAGTATGGCATTAAAGAGAACAGGCGCTTTAAGAAATTCAATCAGGAAATACCGTGTAAAAGATGGATACGATATTAAACCAAATGAAAACCGCGAAAGTATTGCCAGCTGGACACATTACGGAACATCAAAAATGCGTCCTTTCGGTTGGTTCGGATATGAACCAGGTACCCAGCTGGATTATAAAGTAGATAGATTCCTAGATGATAAACTGAAAAAAATCTAATGCCGAATAAAGACGTAACATTAAAATTCCGTGTACAAAAGCAAGGTAATGAACTTACGAACCTCAACAAAGAGGTACGCGAAGCTGCAACCAATTATGCTAATGCGGTCCGTCAATTTGGCAGGGGATCTACTGAAGTAAAGGAAGCCGGGAAAAGATATTCCGAAGCAAAAGACAAAGTAAGGAATTTCAAAAATGAATTAAGGGATCTCGATGTAAATGCAAAACGTTCTACGGCTGCGCTTTTGAATTTTGGTAAAAATATATCCGCTGTAGGTATTTTCATTGGATTGGCAATATCGAAGGTAACAAGTTTTATAAGAAGTTTATTTGATATGGCAGGTGCATTAATTAACTCAGCTAATGCACTTCAAGCTGCAAAGTTAGGATTAGAAGGTATTGCTGAATTCAAAGGGCTTGATAGCAATAAAGTATTAAAATCTGTTCAAGAATTAGATCTAGTTAAGAATGGATTACTTTCCATAGGTGAAGCCTCAATATCGTTAAAGAATTTATTGGCTACCGGGTTCACTCTGGAACAGTCAATTGAATTAATGAAGCGTTTCGGCGATGCAGCTGCATTTGGAAGGCAGGGAAGTCTGGAATTTGGTTATGCGATTGTATCAGCTACAGAAGGTTTAAAAAATCAGAATTCAATATTGGTAGATAATGCCGGTGTTACTAAAAACCTTTCTGTAATCCTAAAGGAAAATGGATATAGCGCGCAAGATTTAAGTAAAATCACTTCTGATTTAGGAGTAAGAACAGCATTATATAATGGATTATTAAAAGAAACTCAGGGACAATTAGGCGATGCAAGTAAACTAAGCCAGGAATTCGCTGGTAAACAAGCGGCATTCAATGTACTGATCGAGAAAGGAAAACAATTCTTAGGTGAATTCCTACAAGCTGCATTAGGCCCGGTAATCGATGGCTTTATAAAGTATGTAAATGAAATGAAGGCAATGATATCAGAAACGATTGGCGGGGAAAGGGAATTTAATAATCTCAAAACCACTCTTAAAAATCTGGTACAAAGCGGTATTAATTTAATGTTCAAAGGATTTAAAGAATTACAACCGATAGTTAAAGAGATTTATAAAAACACCAAGGATCTTATTAAAGCAGCTGGGGAAGCCGGATTATTGGGTACACTAAAGGATCTTGCTAAAAAAGGATTTGAGGGGGTTATTACCGCTTCAAAGATATTTTATTATTGGATTTTATCAGTTCAAAGGGTAATTGCGAAAGTAATTACTGAATATCAGAAGTTCAAAGATACACTAGAATCAGTTAAAAGCACGATCGGGGATGTAGTAGATGCTGTAAAAAATATTTATAATGTTTTTGCAAAACCTGTTTCCGGGGTTTTTGCTAATAGTGTACTCAGGATATTCGATGTAGTATATGATAAGATAATGAGTTTCGTAAATTCATTACCTCATCGTATAAAACAGTTTCTTTTTGGCGCTGAGGGTGGCGAGCAGATTGCAAAAACTCCAACCAGACTTAAAAAGGAAAACCGTAGAATAGGCGGTGATGCATTTACTTTCTCTGATGAAACTTCCCCAGGTGATGAATCCGGAAGTACCGGCAGGGGTAGTAAAGAAAAGATTGAAAAGGAAAAAAATGCAGTCGATGAATTAATTAAAAAAGTTAAAGAGGAAATACTATTAGCTGAAAATAAAGAACAATTAAATGATTCATTACTAAAATCCAAAATAGACGAAGTAACTAAGGGATTTGAATTAGCAAAAAGTATTGAAGATCAGAATAAATTATACGCATTACAGAAAGAATTAACCGATAAAATCAGAGGTGATCAACAGGCAATAAGGAAATTATTGGCTAGTCAATATGAGGAACAATTAAGAATTATAGATGCGCAACGACTAAGGGCTCAAAGTCCGACACAATCTAAACCCGATTCAGCATTCCAATTTGAACGCGCACAGAAAGCCGGTGATGGTGTAGCTCAACAATCTGATGCAGATTCGGAAAGAAGGACATTCTTGGATATAATAAATGACCTTAAGGAAGGTATTAGTACATTTTTGGGTGAAATAGTTACCGGGTTTGGATTAAAAGCGGACAGTACATTTGCGGTAGTCGCCGATCATTTTTCCAGAATAGAGAATATAGTTAAAGGAATTGTAGGGTTATTCCAGACAATTAAAACTACTGTAGAGGCTATTAATCTGGTTACATCGTTTTTACCATTCCTGAATGAGGGTACAAGTAATTTCCCGGGCGGATTTGCTATAGTTGGTGACGGACCTGGGGGAAGGATAACCCCATATACCGAAGCTGTAGAATTACCAAAAGGATCTAAAGTACATCCTAATAAATCACTAATGGAAATGATAGGATTTGCTGAAAGAAAGCAAAATACTAATATAAATAATAATTACTTCGCTATTCGATTTGATGGTGATAATTGGGTACAAGAAAAGATTAATGAAAACAAAGCTAAATCAATATTCAGAAGATTAGATTAATGCTAAAACACTCAGAATTAAATATAACATGTCAAGGATTCGTATTTGATGTACAGCAACCGGCTGAGGCTAATTTCTTTAATAATTCAGTTACTCCTGTTCCGGTAACTCCTGAAATTGATTTAAAGAACTTCATAATCGATAATACATTAAATGATATCACATTTGATTTTACTGAAACGGACACAGATACTAGTAATAAAATGTATTATGTTCCTTCTGATTTCAGTTGCGAGTTAACAAATATAAAAAGGTACTCCGGGGATAATAGATTAGAACATTTCTTTAAAATGGGTGAAGATACAACATTTATTAAGTACCTCATCAAAGTTAAAGAATATGGATCTGTTAAAATGCTATTTATAGTAAATCAGGATGCACTAGCTGATAGCAAAAGGCAAACCAGATTAAAGCTGCAAGCTGTAGGGCTTGAAAAGGAATTTAAAGAGCATTGCGAAAAGCTCAGGTTACCTGAACCTAATGCTATTCCATGGACACAGAATGTAATATTCACCGAAATTAATCAGAATGTAAGGCAGATTTATTTAAAGAATATACTTCAAACTGTATTAAACTTTACATTCATTAAAAAAATAGAAATAGAGAATTCATTATTAGATTGGCGAGTAACTGAAACCCCCTTTTTCTATGTCGAAAGTACCTCACCTACCAGAATTCAAAATTGTAAAACTTCATATGAAAGATTTTATACAGCTGAATTTCCTATATGGGATTGGTTAGTATCTACATTTAATTCAATGATATGGGTTTTCTATTTCACGGTTACTAATGAAGGATTAACATTACACATCCGGAACAGCGATAGTATAGATCTTCCGGTAAGGACATTAGATAAATCGGATATTAGGATTGATTATAGTGTATCAAAGAAAGTACCATTTATCAGATTTAAAAATATTGTAATCATAGATGGTTATGAAGATGGTGCGGATGAACCATTCTTTGTACCGCCACACGAAAATGTAAGATTAAAAGGTGCCAGGATAATATTAGTAAGTAATAGTACTCCGGAAAACTTTAACGTACATCATTTCAATAGAGTTGATATAGTTGCCGGAACATATCAGGAAAAATGGGTTAACTATTCATTCATTAAATATAATGGTGAGGATAATTACAGATTCAATTTAAGTAAATATACCGCGCCAAATGAATATTTTAATTTTTCAATATCCAAATCAGATACATTATTCATTAATGCCGGTAGTTCTAATCCCGAGATCATGAAAGTTAATTTCAGGACCAGGCAGAATACCGGACATACAAAAGATGTAACTCCGCTTAATACTTATGAAATGCTATATACCGGGTGTGCAGGGCAACAGCTGGTACGATATGATTATGGCTATCCATATCATTATTCAGATTATATAAAAGCAAATAGATTTAAAAATAATCTCAAAAAGTTTCTATATACGAGATCTAACAAATGTTTTGAATTCTCAGAAAACCAGAGGAATTGGAATTTCTTTGAACAATATAAATTTACGAACATCAGGAATATTGGTATTAATGATAAGTTTGCTCCGGTAAAAATCAAATTAAATCTTTTTAAAAAGGTAACCAGCTATATATGTCAAGCGAGTACGTAAATGGATATTATCCTGTAAAGGTTAAAGTATGGGCAGGCGGTAACTTCCAATATGTAGGTGATAAAGCCTATTTAGTGGGTGCTACATTGCGAGAAACCATAGATATGGAAGCTTGTAATATACAGGGGCAACCGGAAAATTGGGAACCCGATACAGAAGAACAATTACTAGCTACTGCAGAAATGGTAGAGGAAACATTTGGATATAGATATTCATTAACTCAATTTTATAATGATTTAATAAAGCCGGTTACCAGATATAAAATAGATCGCTTATATGCATATAAGAAATTGGGTTATGTATTTGAGATATTTCCAAATGCTGAAAATTTACAAAGGCGGTTTTATATGCATTTAGTATCATCATTAAATGAAAAGATTGAAAGAAATTCTGAGAATGCTGCGGGAATAGAAAATATTATATTACAATGGCGAAGTATCTTTTTAGAAGATATGAAATCTTATGATCCAGAGGATTTAAATACTCCTTTAGATAATTTTATAACTCTATAATAAAAATGAGATGGGAAAAGACTTTACAATAACAATAACCCAGGTAGTAGGTGGGAATTACCAACCTGTTACAAATTTAACACAGTTACATTTAAGGGTAGATCCGTTTTCATCATCTACCTATCCGGGCACGCATATTGGGGATGGTGTTTACAGATTCGATAATGTTGAAGATGGTGTATATAAATTATTCAATAATACAACCGAAATAGCAAAGTGGGGCGGTGATAATGGGCGTTGGATAGGTGATGAATCCTTAGATTATCTACCAGATGATGGTTCCGGTCATTGGAACGGTCAGGGAAAGCGTTTGCATGATATAGACGATCCTGTTTCCGGTATTGATGTAGGGGATAGGGATTATAATGATGCACGATATTTAAGGTTATCCGGTGGTAATATGACTGGCGGTTTAAATATGGGGGGGAATGCTTTATCAAATCCGGGTGATCCAACAGATGGAAGCCATGTAGGGGATAGAGATTATAACGACACAAGACATCCAAGGTTTTCAGGGAATAACGTATTTACTGGTACCAATGCTTTCAGTATTGATACAGGTGCTACTAAGTATCCTAAAATATACTATGATGATGAAGTTGGTGGCGGTCAAAATTACGTATCCCCTACCCATCCATTGCATATAGCTACAAAGCAATATGCTGATAACTTGGTAGCCGGTATAACTGTTCCTGCAGTACCATATTCCGGTACAGAGGTAATAGTAATAGGTAATATAACGCAGGTTGTTGGTAAAATTTATCCATCTATTCTAACTGCTGCTAATCACCTAAATACATTAGGATTATCTGCACAGAAAAGGGGAGTAATGTATATAAGAAATCATCCTACAACAAACTATTATGTTGCTGGCGTTGGATCACTGAAAAATTATATTAATATAATTGGATATGCCCCGGCGTATTTATCTAGCGAAGGTAATCCAACTGATTGGGATAACCTTGGGACGGTAATAGTTATTTATGAGAAAACCGCAACAAAGAAAATGACAATTACCAATTCAACCTTAATATTTGGTGATTCAAGTGGTGGCACAGGTCATGGAAACAATCAGACCGGCGTAAGAACATATAACAGCTTTACTTATAGCAACTGTGTAATATTTGCATATAATGATACAGTTTTTAATAATTGCATTCTGGATAATTGCATTATAATTCATAGTTCAACATTTAAAGCAACCTGCACAAATTGTAAAATCATCAATTGTACCTTCAATAATGAACCGGTAATTGATGAAACAAATATACCAGCTGTTTATAATTCCGGATTTACTTGGAGTAGTATTCCTAATGATCTAACAGGCTGGGTACCAGAGGAGTAAAACTTTTAAAATATAAAAAATATTATGAAAAAAATTATTTTAATATTTCTTTTAATCTTAATTACTTTACCGGCTTTCTCTCAAAAATCTTTGCGCTTTGGTGAAGTTGTATTACGCGATACTGCAAATGGTAATTTAGCCATTCGCGATAAAAATAATGCTCCAGCTGATGTTTATGCAGATGGTGGGACGTTTAATAGCCTGCATGCAGAGGAGGTATTTACTGTTGGTGAATCGGCGATCTGTTCTGTTCCCGGAGCCTGGGATTTCCTTAATCCGGTTACCTTTCAAAGTGTAATTGAAACAGATTCCATTTTTGCACAGGACCTTATTATTGCATATGAAGGATTAACCATGACCGGAAACGGTGTATTTAATCTAGATACAGGGAATTATGCTTATGGGGAATTTTCCGGTACTGGTATAACATTAAGGCATGGTAATATTTTTATTATTACTCAAAATAGTTCAACTCTCGATGAAGCAAGTAATGTAGAATTAAAGGTTGGTGCTATTTATTATTTTTATTTCTCAGTAGGTGGTATTACAGTAAGGGATGGTAGGGAAACTCCCCCAGGAATTGGATTTAGACTCAGTGGCGGGGATTGGAATACAACCGCAGGCGATATACTAGTAGTAATTTATATAGACGGTCAATTAAGAGAATTATCAAGATCGGATTTTTAAATAGGAAAACTAATCTGGCAAACTTTAATAATATTTCATTTAATAATATTAATAAAATGACACAACAAGAAGAAAACCAGTTAGGTAAAGTTTATAAATCCCAAAAAGTACGTTCATGGATTCAGGGTATTGGATTTCCTGTTATTGTGGGATTAGTTTTCTTTTTTCTTAATAAATTTGATGGTTATTTTGCCGGAATAGATAGGAAGTTTCATGTTCAGGATAGTATAAATGTACAAAGGGCATTCAAAGATTTCGAACAGGATGGCAGATTAGATAATATTGATGGGATTTTAAATGATATCGATAAAAAATACGACAAGGGGAATGATGGATTATATACAGGCAGGGAAGTAAAAAAAATTGTAAAGGATGCTATTCAGGAATTCCGGGATAGTTTACAAAAAGATACTTAAAAAAATTTGCTTATATAGTTGCTAATAGGGAATAATATATATAAATTATTACCTAAAAAGGAATAATAAACATGGATGGAAAATCAATAATCAGTATAGCAGAACAATTTAAAGGGGATAGGTATATACTTGGCGCTTTACCTTTTAGGAACAATGAACAATATCTTGAGGATTACCGGGATAATGGGATTCCATTTGATAGAAGTAAGATAAAAGGCCCGTTTGATTGTGCAGAATTCGTTTCAATTGTAATATTTATAGTTCTTAAAAAATTATATGGAGCTAATAATAATAATGCTAAGGATCTCAAAACAGTAGATTGCTGGACTAATTTTTTTAAGAGGGATTTTGATAATGGATTATTCCGGCAGATAACAATTAAGGAAGCCGCCAATACTCCAGGTGCCATAGTTCTGAGATTTACAAAAAATAGCAGGATAGGGCATATTGCGTTTTGTATTGGTGATGGGAAAAGTACTATTGAAGCTCATTCAAGCCGGTATGGAATTATCAATTCTACAGTTAATAATCGTACCTGGGATTGCGCATTTGTACTTAATGAGATCACAACTAAACAAATCGGAAGTGTAAATATAAATTATTCGCCTAAAGTATATCGATTGACTAAACCATTTATGCGAGGGGATAAAGTTAAGGAAATCGCAATTGCTTTAGAGAAAGCTGGATATAAAACAAACGGTACCGATAAAGATGGTATTTACGGCCCGGGAATGTTCAGGGCAGTACATACCTACCAGAAAGATAAAGGGCTAGTTATCGATGGTATGGTTGGACCGGAAACAGCAGCTAGTTTAGGAGTTTCCTTTTAACTAAAAACACATAACCCATGGATCAACAGCAAGTAGAAACCAGAGTAGTCGAAATTGCTAATATTAACAATTCCGGTACTCCTTACACTTTATCAACTACCTGGGGAAGTCCCCTCGATACAGTTGAGTTAATAATGAAGTTTGAAGAGGAATGGGATTCCCTAGAAGGAACCCTGCAAGAAGCCTCAGCCGGTTGGAGTACATTACAGGACGCGGCTAATCATATTTTCAATAATTTATAAACTTAAATTTAAAGTTATGGCAAAGAGAAAAGATTTATTTCTAACATTCTTAATAGCCTTATTTGTATCAGCAAGTTCATTCCTATTTTCAGGATGTTCAGCATTACCGCCATATAAAGCGTGTGTTGACTGTACACAATTCCCATTAGTATATCAGGGTACTATTACCGGCTATACTCAAGGGGTATATCTGGAAACTGCATGTATAACAATCGATCTTTCGAAAGTAACAGGCGGTCAAGACTTTGAAATTGGCGATATCATATATCTTGAATATGTCATTAAACAGGGTGAATTCTGTTCCCCGGATGATAACAGCGTATATAGAATATATGACGTTGACGGACCGCAACCGGATAGCCCTTATGATGGTATCCAGGTAAATGGATCTGCAATACAAATGAAGGAACAAAGCTCAGCTGAGATACCAATTATACCTGTATTGAGTTTTCTAATGTTAGCAGGGCTTTTTAATTTTGGTGCCGGTTATACTCCTATAATGAATTCCAGAACGAAAGTAGGTGTTTGGATAGCAGGTTTAACAGGAATAGCATTTATAGTTGCATCATTCTTTCCGGATAGTGGTATTGTATGGGAAGCTACTGTTCAGGAAAAAGCAACTGCATTAATATCAATTGTAGCATTCTTATTTGGAGCTACCGGGGTAAGAAACCTCATCGACGATGTTATAAAAGCTATTAAGGAAGGGAAAGATCCCAAGATAGAATAACTGAGTTTGCAGCTAAAACAATCTTCAATGAAGATTGTACGTTCTTTACAGTTGGTTGAAATATTAATCAATTAAGCAAAGCAACCGCCTCTGAAAAGGGGCGGTATTAAATTTTTCATTTATTCACTCCTAGATCTGATATGTTAAGATGTACCATGTTGATTACCTCTAGATTCCCGCCTGAAACTCACTCAGGCGGGTTTTTTATTTTAAATATCATAAAGTAAAGATAAAACAATACTTCTAATATGACTGATTTTAAGGAATTTATATAACAAATTAGCGTTATAATCGTATGTAAGGTTATAAAAACTGTTATTTATATGGTTTTATAATTTTTTAAAAAAATTTTTATAATATATTGCTTAGGAAAAAATTCCTAAGTATATTTGTTTAAACAGGTTGAGCAAAAAACAAATGGGCGATAGGAGCAATAAAATCCCTATATCATTAAAGGGATTGACATTTCAAGAAGGCAATGAATTTTATTCAGTTTGTCTAGATGTTAATATTGTCGTTTCTGGAAAAAGTTTAGATGAAGTAAAAGAAAAAACATTTTTATCCTCACTGAATTTGTTAAACAAAAAGCTGTTTTGTTTTTCTGGTTATTAGTTAAAAAATTGGTTTCATTGCTCGGAGAAATAGGATATTTAAAAACTTAAAAAG
>CALGOI010000079.1 GCA_937959065.1 uncultured Ignavibacteriota bacterium
TAAGCTGACGGGTAGCGAGAACAAGGTCGCTGCCCGTTGCTTCTTCAGTATAATCGGGATAGACTCTCGTTCCGTCGGGATAATATAGGTTTTTAGGGAAGTTGAACACAAGCAGCATTGGCTCTTCAACATTATACTCCTCGCCCAATCTCTTAAAAAATGTACCCTCTATCATAAACTTCCTCTCCCCCTGCCTGCAAAGATAAATGTGGTCGAATTCCAGTCCGTTTGTAGTCAGTACCCAGGCATACTGAAAGAATGCTCTGATAATATCCTCGTGGCTATTGTCTTTGATGTCCTGGAGGCTGAAATTAACGTTATTGAAATCCACATAGTAATTATACCTTACAGAAACCTGCAGCCCCACATTCCTACCGTCCATTGTCAGGACATTATTGATAGGAATCTGGAGTGTGAAGTAATTATAGAAATACAGCGCGCCGACGATAATTCCAATAAGCGGAAGTATCCACAATACGTGTTTTAAAGCTTTTGTTAATTTGCTGTCCTGAGTGTATCTCGAGAGGTCCGTGCTAGACATTTTTGTCTTTTTCCGGTTCTAACGAATCTTCAGTAAGTTCGATATCCTCATCTTCGTCTTCCTCCTCATCTTTATTAAAGTAACCGACGATCTTTCTGAATACGCCTGTACTTATTATGAAGAGGAATACAGAAAACGAAGCCTCACCTTTAGTAATAAGTATCAGGAATACAGCAAGGAAAAATATGATGTATTTCGCCGGGTTGCTTTTAATAGCCGCCCTGTTGAAAGTAGGGAATGTATCGTACCTGAACTTGCTCACCATCAAAGCGGGCAGTATAAGTACCAGAACGAACATTACAATAGCGCTAAGCTCTTTTGAGAATATCTTATCGTGATAAAATAATACGTATGTTAAAATTGTTCCGGCGGATACCGGTGTCGGGATACCGATGAACATCTTTTTTTCGTCGTGCTCACTGGTGATGACGTTAAACATCGCAAGCCTGATGATAGAGAAAATCATAATCAGCGAAGCCATGAATATACCGAACAGCTCATATTGGTTAAAGAACACCTGGTAAATTATCACCGAAGGCGCTAATCCGAATGTTACGACGTCGGCAAGTGAATCCACTTCGACTCCGAACCTGCTCGAAGTCTTGAATAATCTCGCGATAAAGCCGTCGAGCGCGTCGCATACCATTCCAAGAAATACCAGTACGCATGCAAATTGTATGTCGCCTTCTATCGCTTTTGCAATCGCAAGGAATCCAAAGAACGCATTAGCCAGCGTAAAAAGACTTGGTATTACACTTATTGTCTGTCTTACTCGTTTACCCATGTCGTTTTTAAAGTTCGCAAATAATCGTTTCTCCTGCCGTGACCTTATCCCCTTTACTTACAAAAACCTTTGCATCCGGCTTAAACAGGATATCCACCCTGGAGCCGAACTTTATCATTCCGAATCTTTCACCTTTATAAACCTCATCACCCTCTTTAAGATCGTATATGATCCTCCGGGCAACAAACCCTGCTATTTGTTTGAACACTATCTGCTTATTTGTAGTGCTCATTATACCTAACTCTGACCTTTCATTCCTGTCAGATGACTTATGATCGAAAGCAACTATGTAATCTCCTTCGATGTATTTGATGAAGTTCACTTTTCCCGATACCGGTATCCTGTTCACGTGAACATTGAACGCCGACAGGAATATGCTCACCATCATCAGTTTCTCTCCCTTTGCGAAAGGATTATCATCCTTGTTCTCGATCTCGCCGACCATTACCACGCGTCCGTCGGCAGGGGAGATGACCGTATCATCGGTTATGTTCTCCGGGAGCTTTCTTTCCGGGTCCCTGAAAAAATTAAGAACGAAAATCATTAATAGAATAGACACTGCTACCAGCGCTATCTTTAACCAGACTATGTCAATAAGGAACGCAAAAAGGTCTATTATTATCGAGACCAGTAAAAAAAATCGTATTGTTCCTCTTCCGTACGGTGTAAACTTCATTTACTTGCTTATCCTGTTATAGATTTCCCAATAAGCCTCTTCTACTTCACCGAGATCGAACCTGAATCTGTCCTTATCAAGCTTTTTGTGTGTATCTATGTCCCACAAACGGCATGTATCCGGGGAAATCTCGTCCGCCAGTATTATGTTGCCGCCTGCGTCCTTACCAAATTCTAATTTGAAATCTACCAATAAAATTCCACGTTCCTCAAAAAACTTCGTCAGCAGTCCGTTTATTTTAAGAGCGAGTTCGTCTATCTTTACAAGATCCTCGTCCGTTGCCAGCCCCATCTCTTTTATGTGTGCCGGTGTGAAAAGCGGATCTCCCAATGCATCGTCTTTGTAGTAATATTCGATGATAGGGGAGCTGAGTTTTTTGCCCTCTTCCAGTCCGTATCTTTTTACCAGACTTCCCGCGACATAGTTCCTGCAGACCACCTCTACCTTTACGATATCCACCTGCTTAACGTACATCTCGTTATCGGATATCTTTTCTATGAAGTGTGTCGGGATGCCGTTATTGGTGAGGAATTCATACAGGATAGTCGTTATCTTATTATTCAGTACACCTTTATCTTTGATCTGTCCTTTCTTCTCGGCATTGAACGCAGTCGCATCGTCCTTGAATTCCTGCAGTAAAACTCCCTCTTTATCCTCTAATTTATAGAGTTTTTTGGCTTTTCCCTCGTATATTAGTTCTTTATTCATTTATAGTTAGTTATGCTTTGCCAAATTTAATGAAATTATTAAGGATATACTATTACAATAGTATACAAACAAAAAACCCCGTCCCTTAATGCAAGGAACGGGGTATATGTCTCAAATGCGCTCGTTACTTATTTTCTTCTGTTTTCTCTTCTACTTCCTCTTCTGAAGATTTTTCGCTGTCTTCTTTCTTCTCTTCATCTTTGGTTTCAGAATCTTTTACATCGTGAGTCTCAACTGCTTTTTCTTCGAGTGAAGGTGTAGCGTCTTCTTTGATCTCTTCTTTTACTTCTTCTACTTTCTTTTCAGCTTTAGCTTCAGTTTTCTTTTCTTCTGCTTTTGGCTGTTCTTCTTTCGGCGGATGGTTTACTTCGGGTACGTCTTCGCCGATTATGTCTTCTATCCTGAAGTCGACCTGCTCCTGCTCGAAGCTTCTTGTCTTCTCCTGTACGTCCTGTACGGTGAATTTCTTAGGCAGTTTGAACCTGTCTATGTAAGCGTCGATATCAGATTGCTCTTTGTCTTTTAGGTATTCGATAACAGATAATACTATCTTCTTGTTATTCTTATCGAATTCTATAACTTCAGCATTTAATTTGTCGCCTGTTTTGAATAGCTCGTTGAAGTTCCTGATCGGTCCGGTTGCAAGCTGTGATGCAGGGATGAATGAATCCACTACATCCGGAAGCTCTACTATTATACCTTTCTCGATCGGCTTAAAGATCTTAAAGTCGGTTTCTGTACCTCTCTTGTACCTGTTGTCCATTATACACAATGAATATTCTTATAACTCTTTTGTTACAAGTGAGATCCTCTGGTTTGCTACATCAACGCCTAAGATAACTACTTCAAGTTCTTCACCCATCTTCACGAAATCATTCACATCGAGTATCTTCTTAGTCCATGAAAGGTCTGAGATATGTACAAGTCCGTCCACGCCTTCTTCCAGCTCAACGAACACGCCGAAATCGGTGATGTTGCAGACTCTTCCCTTGTGCTTTGTGCCTACAGGGAATTTCTCAAGTAAGCTCTGCCATGGGTTTGGAGTTAACTGCTTCATACCGAGTGAAAGCTTCCTGTTCTCAGTATCGATGTTAAGGATCTGTGCATCTACCAGCTGACCCATTGTAACCATCTGGCTAGGGTTAGTGATGTGCTGTGTCCAAGACATCTCGCTGATGTGGATAAGACCTTCGATACCTTTTTCAATTTCGATGAATGCGCCGTAATCGGTAAGTGAAACCACTTTACCTGATACTTTGTCACCGAGTTTATATTTCTCCTGGATGTTCTCCCATGGATGCTTTTGAAGCTGCTTAAGTCCGAGGTATACTCTTTCTTTCTCACGGTCGAATTCCAGTACATATACATCTATTTCGTCGTCTAAATTCACTACGTCGCTCGGATGGTTGATCCTTCCCCATGAAAGGTCAGTATCTC
>CALGOI010000080.1 GCA_937959065.1 uncultured Ignavibacteriota bacterium
ATAGAATCAGCACCAAGATTATTACTGGCTCTCAATTTCACTGTATAATCACCTAACTGATTAAATGTTATAACCGGATTTTGTTGAGATGATGATTGGTTCTGATTACCCGTAATTGTCCACTGCCAAGTATCAGGTACCCCGGTTGTTAGATCATATAAATGTACCTCTTTCCCTACTTCTACAGTACGTGGTGTGGCTGTAAAATCAGCATTAGGCACTGAAGGAGTTGGATATAAGTCGGGATCAAGAACAATAAGACCATATTTCCTATCTGATGCAATTATTATATCAGAAGGAAATTTATACACTCCCCAACATCCATTATAAGAAGTATTATTATTATCCGGGTAGGTATCATACCAGCATACTTCATATGGGTTTGCTGGATTTGAAATGTTTAAAACCCTGACACCCGCAGTATAGTGAGCAATCACAGCAAAATTTCCATAAATTTCAACATTGTGAACAATCGTGTTTTCAAACCCTGGTGGTCTCCACGAACCCGTATAAATCACATTATTCAGATCCTGTATATTCCATATCTTTAATTTACCCGGAGGGGTATCCGTTTCATCAGTAGTAAAAATATATTTACGGTCTGTAGTCACTGCGGAATTATGTGTAAATGGATTCGGTAAAGTCTGCCATGAGGTAATTGTTCTCAAACTGTCTTTATTTCTAACATCGATAACCGTTAATTCACCAGAATAAATATTCGATGCCCACATTGTATCATTAATTATCCGGCAGTCATGTACATATTCTTCAAGCCACTTACCTCTGACTATGGGATTTATAGGATCGACAGAAAGATCGAGAACTACTGTTCCATTTCCAAATGAACTGTTTGCGCCGTTTAAATAAATGTAAGGACCACTTTGTGAGATTGAATGTGTCGAAGAATGTCCGGGTGCCATAAATTTCTTAACATAATGAACTGAGTCCGGAAGATATTGAAGGTCGACGATCTGTACTCCGCTCGTATCCGATTCTGAAACAATGTAAGCATAATGTGAATAAGTCTTCATCTCTCTCCATGAATTCCCGCCTTCACCGGGGGTAGGAGCAGGCACAAAACCAACCAGCTGAGCTCCGCTCATATCCACTTTATAAAAATATGTACCATCAAAAGCACCTAATATTGCATATTCGTTGTTATCTGGAGCAACATATCCCCACAATGCCGAGTAAAACCCATTAGTCATTGTTGTATTTGAAGGGTTATATGACCCCAATAACTGCATATTAAATCCCTGGGAAAAACTGCTTTGAGAATAGCTTAAAATTGAGAATAGGATGGCAGCAAGGAATAAATATTTGTGTCTCATTATTTAGTTTAATTAATTAAGATTATAAAAATTTATATATTTAAATGCTTTAATTCAAAGAAAAAAGCAATCCTGCGGACTGCTTTTTTACTCTAAACATACGAATCGGTGTTCATTTAAGAAAATTCCCAAGCAGATTTGCATCTATTTTTAGCAACATCATTCACCACACTACTTTACTGAATAATTCCAATTAAATTGGAAAAATGAACTGTGAGAAATAGGAAAGTACCCCCGAGAGGATTCGAACCTCTAAATGCAGATCCGTAGTCTGCCGGTTTATCCATTAGCCTACGGGGGCAATAAATCTATTAATATTACAAAGATAACTTAATCTGATTTGAGATTAAAGATAAAACAAAAAATGCATCCCAACTTATCGGGATGCATTTCTCGAAATAAATTTATTAACCTAGTACTACTGTCCCAAATAAGCTTTTAACGCTTTACTTCTCGAGGCCTGCCTTAATCTTCTGATTGCTTTCTCTTTGATCTGCCTTACTCTCTCACGTGTGAGCTTGTACTTATCACCAATTTCTTCAAGCGTTAATGGATTTTCTTTCTCTAATCCGTAATACAATTTCACGACTTCCTTCTCTCTCTGAGATAATGTATCAAGCGCTCTTTCGATCTCGATCCTTAAAGAGTCGTCCATAAGATCCGTATCGGGAAGTTTCTCGTTTTGGTTGGGCATGATGTCAATAAGCTTTGTGTCCTCACCGTGTATGCTTGGCGCATCCATCGAAACGTGTCCACCGGAGTTTTTAAGAGTTTCCTGAACTTCATAAACACTCATATCGAGCTCTTCAGCAATTTCGAGTACATTTGGAGTCCTTTCATTATTCTGTTCGAGGTCGCTTATCGTCTTAGATATCTTACTCTTTTGCTGTACGATGTTAAGCGGTAATCTTACTACCCTTGACTGTTCAGCAAGAGCCTGTAGTATCGACTGCCTAATCCACCATACTGCATAAGAAATAAATTTAAAACCTCTTGTTTCATCGAACTTCTTAGCTGCTTTTATTAATCCAAGATTACCTTCGTTTATAAGATCGTTTAGTGAAAGTCCCTGATTCTGGTATTGCTTAGCCACACTGACTACGAAACGTAGGTTTGCCTTCACCAGCTTATCTAGCGCTCTCTTATCACCCTTCTTAATCGCCTTCGCGCATTCTATCTCTTCATCAACCGTTAAAGGGGTTGTTTTACTAATCTCCTTTAAATATATATCAGTAGACTGGTTCTCTCTGCTTGTATATTGTTTACCTAGTTTCATATTTTATTTTAGCTTTGTTATAGATTTCCTGCGGAGAATTATACTTCAAAATTAACTCATTTTCAATGGTTTTTATACCAAATTTTCGTCTTAAAACCCTGTATCTATCAATATCTAACGAAAAAATCGGTAACTTAGTTTCAGAACACAACGCCAGAATAACAGCGTCTCTGTAGCTCAGTGAAAGATTTTTTTTTTAATCTCTCTAAGTATTTCCGATATTTTTATGGAGTACCTGTATGGAATTCCCAAAACCGAGATTACATAAAATGCTTTCAGCGTTTTATCGGCTGTTCTCTTGTTTGGACAGGCGGCTCGGATACATTTAATACGGAAGTATAAGAACGGAACAGATTAATAACCTTTACTAGCTTAGATTCATTAAGTGTGCCTTTTGGTTTAAATGCGAGATGATCGGCAAAAACATCGGAGTCTATAAAAATCTCAAATTTGCTTTTCATTGTGTTATTTTAAACGGCTGAACTGCGACACCCTTATGGTAAAATCTTTATTCTTTACAGTACCTTGCGATTCTTCAAGAATTTCAACCGCTTCTGTGGAGGTATTCTGGAGTTTTGCGGCTGAGCTGTAACCGGATTTACCGGTTTTATTGTCTTCGGGTAAAAAAAATTTAGGATAAAGAATCAGATTAACTTTAATCTTTTCTTCTTTATCCTTTGAACCCTTCTTTTTTAATCGTTTGTAGTAATCTCT
>CALGOI010000081.1 GCA_937959065.1 uncultured Ignavibacteriota bacterium
TATGATTCGAATGACGCACTGGCGATCACAGGAGCGATCACAGCGATTCTTCATATGACTTCGTATGCTACTTCAGCCGAAATGTCTAAGGAGCAGGGACCATTCCCGAGATACGAGGAGAATAAAGAGAATATGCTGAGGGTCATCAGGAATCACAGGCGCGCGGCGTATAACCTTGCGGAGAAGGATTACGAAGGTCTTACGATATATCCGATGGGTATCGATAAGAGATACTGTCCGGAGGATCTATTGAAGGCAGCAAGGGATGCGTCAGACCTGGCGCTGGAGCTGGGTGATAAGTATGGTTACAGGAACGCTCAGGTGACGGTTATCGCGCCAACGGGCACGATCGGTCTGTTGATGGATTGTGATACGACGGGTGTGGAGCCTGATTTCGCGCTGGTGAAATTCAAGAAGCTGGCAGGCGGCGGATACTTCAAGATAATCAACGAATCCGTGCCACCGGCATTGAAGAAGCTGGGTTACACAGACAAAGAGATAAACGACATAGTAAAGTATACAAAAGGCCACGGAACACTGGTAGACTGTCCGCACATTAACGCGGGAGTACTGCTGGACAAGGGTTTCACCAAGGATATTATAAAGCAGATCGAGAAATCACTGCCGTCAGTATTCGACATAAATTTCGCATTCAATAAGTGGTCATTAGGCGCAGGCTTCTGCAAGAACGTATTGGGATTCTCTGAAGAGCAGCTGGATGACCCGGGCTTTAACATTTTGACCGCACTTGGATTTACCAGGGAGCAGGTGGAAGAAGCTAATGATTATGTTTGCGGTACGATGACAGTAGAGGGCGCACCTCATTTGAAGCAGGAGCACTGTGGTGCCATCTAAACTCCAATCAAACTAGCTAACGAGTCGACAATCGAGGATATGAAGACAGTGGATATGATGTCATGGTCACTGTGCCTGAAGGCGAACGCACTTTACAGGGACGGAAGCAAGCTGTCACAGCCATTGAACTCCATTAATGAAGTTGGCGAGGTAGATGATGAAGTGGCTGAGCTCAGCGAGGAGATATTAAAGAATAATAATGACATAGTAAAAGTAGCGGAGAAGATAATCCACAGGTATATCGCAAAGAGAAGAAAGCTTCCATTCAGAAGGAAGGGATATACTCAGAAGGCGAAGATCGGAAATCACTCGGTTTACATAAGGACGGGTGAATACGAGAACGGCCAGCTGGGAGAGATCTTCATAGACATGCACAGAGAGGGAGCGGCATTCAGGAGTTTGATGAACTGCTTTGCTATCTCGATATCACTTGGTCTGCAGCACGGGGTACCGCTGGAGGAATTCGTGGACGCATTTGTTTACACGAGGTTCGAGCCAAACGGCGTGGTAATGGGCAATGACAAGATAAAGATGTCGACATCCATTATCGATTACATATTCAGGGAGTTAGCCGTAACATATCTCGGCAGGAACGACCTGGCACACTTCACAGACGAAGCAAAGCTGAACAAAGGAATAGACATTCTTTCGATCTCAGGTAACTCAGGATCGGGTGAAGAGGAAGAGGACTTTGATGAAGAGGAAGTATTCAGTGAGAAGATAGTGGATGAGATACCTATGAGCAAAGTTAACGAGGATCCGGAGCTTCACATAAAAAATATTGGTCCGGAAGTGAATGTGCAGACAGAAGTAAAGAAGTCCATTAGCGTGAGTCCGAGCAATGGTAACGGAACAAAGAACGGAGCGAAGACGAACGGAATGACAAACGGAATGTCAAAGACCGAAGAAGCCAAACTGAAGGGATACACCGGTGATATCTGTACGGAATGCGGTAGTAACACAATGGTGAGGAATGGTACCTGTCTCAAGTGTGTAACTTGCGGTGGTACGAGCGGATGCTCTTAATAATTGAATAAATTGTTGTTTTAAAGCCAATTGCTATATGGTAATTGGCTTTTTTATTTACCCTAAAAATTTATGGTATTTGGTATTGCAATAATCACAAAAAAATATTACGTTGCATCAGGATCACATCAGGTCCTCCTAAAATAAGAAGAATAAAAATTAACCACATCAAAAATGGCAGAAGATAATGTAAAAAAGAAATCGCTTGAGATGGCGATAGAACAGATCGAGAAAGAACACGGCAAGGGATCGGTGATGAGGCTCGGAGATCAGCCTATTAGAAAGATAGATTCAATTTCGACAGGTTCAATTTCACTCGACGCGGCATTGGGAGTAGGCGGTGTGCCGAGAGGAAGAATAGTAGAGATCTACGGACCTGAATCCTCGGGAAAAACGACCATTTGTCTCCATATAATATCCGAAGCTCAGAGAAACGGGGGTATGGCAGCATTCATAGATACGGAGCATGCGCTGGATACATCCTATGCGCAGAAGCTTGGTGTGGATGTAAGCAACCTCCTAATCTCTCAGCCGGAATACGGTGAGCAGGCGCTCGAAATCTGTGAAACACTTGTACGAAGTAACGCACTGGACGTGATCGTAGTGGATTCGGTAGCAGCACTGACACCAAGAGCTGAGATAGAAGGCGAGATGGGAGATTCGGTGATGGGAATGCAGGCGAGGCTGATGTCCCAGGCATTGAGGAAGCTGACTGCGGCTGTGGCAAAGTCGAAAGTCGTGCTGATATTCACCAATCAGTTAAGGGAGAAGATCGGTGTAATGTTCGGAAGTCCGGAAACGACAACGGGCGGTAAAGCACTGAAGTTTTATGCTTCAGTAAGGATGGATATAAGAAGGATCGGACAGATCAAGGACGGTACAGAGACAATCGGCAACAGGACAAAGCTTAAGGTAGTGAAGAATAAAGTTGCCCCTCCATTCAGGGAAGTAGAGTTTGATATAATGTATAATGAAGGTATTTCCAAAT
>CALGOI010000082.1 GCA_937959065.1 uncultured Ignavibacteriota bacterium
TTTGACTGTTTATCGCTTTTTAAAACAATATTTGTAATTCATTTCATCTCTTCATTTTAATGGACAAAACGTTAATTATAAAGCTTACTGAGCTGTCGTACAATCTATACTGGTCATGGAATAACGAATTTTATAACTTATTCGATGAAATAGACCACGATAAGTGGGTATGGAGCACACATAATCCTATAAAATTCCTTAACGAATTCAATAAGGACCTTTTACTTCATATTATTTACAAGAAAAGTCTGGATAAGAAGATTGATAAACTCTACGATGAATTTCATAAGTATATGGATGATGATACGTATTTTAGCAAGAAATTCTTCAAAACAAAGCGTCCCTTAATAGCTTATTTTTCTGCAGAATATGGAATAACTGAATGCTTAAAGTTCTACTCAGGCGGTCTCGGGGTATTATCCGGTGATCATATGAAATCATCTTCTGATCTGGGAATACCATTAGTTGGCGTTGGTCTGGCTTATGGTAATGGATACTTTGCCCAGTCAATAGACGATTATGGGAAACAACTCGAGATTTACGAGGAGAATCATTTCGACAGTCTTCCTATGTACCTGCTGAGAGATCAATTCAATAATCCAATTATAATTGAGCTTGGATTCCCGGGCAGAACAGTTTATGTTAAAACCTGGGTTGTGAATGTGGGAAGAGTTAAACTATACATGCTAGACACGAATCATGAATTAAATGACAGCAATGACAAGCACATAACGGATATTTTATACGGTGGAGATAATGCAAAGCGGATCGAGCAGGAGATAGTATTGGGTATTGGCGGTGTAAGGATGTTAAACCGGTTAGGTTATGATATAGATGTTTTTCATTTGAATGAAGGACACTCCGCGTTTCTTTGTGTGGAGAGGATTAAGAACCACATGGAAAATAAGAAAGTGGATTTTGAGGAAGCAAAGAAAGAGTGTTTTAAGTCGAATGTTTTTACAACTCATACTCCTGTCCCTGCGGGGTTCGACATATTTTCGAGAGAATTAGTAGATAAGTATTTTAAACAGTACGTGGAATTTACACTGGGAATCAGTATCGACACATTCATGCAGGAAGGAGCCTTGCCCGGGACAAGCAACGGTCATGAGTTTAATATGGCGCATCTTGCGATTAATAATTCGGAGAGAATCAATGGTGTAAGCGAGCTTCACGGAAAAGTATCGAGAGAAATGTGGAACCTTCCAGCCGGTAGAAAGGACATAACATATATAACGAATGGCATTCATACTTTAACATTCCTCTCAAAGTATTACTACAAATTATATGAAGAAGCATTTGGGAAAGACTGGTATAGTAACGAGCATGTATGGGATAAGGTTGATATTATTCCTGATGAATTGATATGGAAAATGAGGTATGAAAGTAGACAAGAGCTAATAAACTATGTTAGAACCAAGGTGAAACTGGATACAATTTTAAAAAGCATTGATTATACAGATGAATCAAAGAGTATTTTAGATCCTGATGTATTGACAATTGGATTTGCACGGAGGTTTGCAACATATAAAAGAGGAAATCTGATTTTCAGGGATATTGAGAGACTGAAGAGAATAGTTGGTAATCCAAATATGCCTGTTCAATTCATTTTTTCCGGAAAGGCACATCCAAAAGATAATGAAGGAAAAGGACTTATTGAGCAAATTGTATTATATTCGAGGGATCAGGTTTTAAAAAACAAAATTATATTCCTTGAGAATTATAACCTTGATGTTGCTAAACATATGGTAAAGGGATGTGATGTTTGGCTAAATAATCCCAGGAGACCGATGGAGGCTTCCGGAACCAGTGGAATGAAAGTCATAGCTAACGGTGGTTTAAACTTCAGCATACTCGACGGCTGGTGGAATGAGGGTTACAGACCCGATAGCGGATGGAAAATTGAAACTTCTCCAAATTATGATATTATTACTGAAGAGGAAAGAGATATATACGAAATGAACTCTTTATATGATACACTTGAAGATAAAATCATACCCTTATTTTACAGTAGAAATAATGGCGGAATACCACTAAAATGGGTGGATATGATAAAATCCAGCATAAAAAATTTAGCGGGGACTTATAATACAAACAGAATGGTTAAACAATATAACGATGATCTGTACATGAAAGTAATTTACGAAAACAATAACATTGTACAAAATACATAAATTATAGTTTTTTAATTAATTATAGATATTATGGTCAAAGGGAAACTATTTTTACTAATTGCATTGGTTTTATTTTTAGGTGGGGTAGATAATTCTTATTCACAGTTATCTCAGAATGATGATTATCAAAAATCTGTTGTTTATCCACCTTCGGGATTCAGTCCTTATAAAAATCCGTTTGATGATCCGGTGACTGTAGATGGATTCGATAACTATTTTCTCGGAGTAGATTTTGGCGAGCCGCATATAGTTACAAATCCAAATGATCCACTAAATAGTGTATGTGCATTTAATACTAATGGAGTATATTATACACTGAATGGTGTTGACTGGCAGGGTGTGAATGTTACTTTTCCGGGATTTAATATACTTGGTGATCCGGTATTAGCGTTCGACAGCTTAGGAGTTCTCCACTATATTCAAATTTACCAGAACGGTGCAACATACGGGTTGGTTGTGACCAGGTCAACTAATAAAGGTGTCAGCTGGTCAGGAGTAACGTCAGTAGTTGCAACAACAGTAGGTTTAACGGATAAGGAATGGATAGTTGACGATAGGACAGCAGGTACGTTTTCAAACAATTTGTATGTTGGCTGGAGACAGTTTGGCTCATCATCCGGAATGCGCTTTGTAAGAAGTACTAACGGAGGGCTTTCATGGTCTACACCTATGTTCATAAGCGGCTCTCAGGGAGCTTATGTAAGTGTCGGACCAAATGGTGGAACCAGTGGAGGTTCGGTTTATTTTGCAAGTACATTTGGGGCAAGCAACTATGTATGGAGATCGACCAATGGTGGAGTGACATTTCCTGATTCCTCCAATGCTACGACAAGTTTTACACCAGCCTGTATAATATGTTATGGAAGATATTCTGTAAAGAATTGTATTAGAACAAATCAGTTTCCGAGAATGGCTGCCGATAACAGTTATACTGCAACTCGTGGAAATGTGTATATGGTGTTTGAAGTAAATCCTCCCGGGGTTGATAATGCTGATGTACATTTTGTCAGATCCACTAATGGAGGTGCAACATGGTCTGCTCCTGTAAGGGTTAATGACGATGCCACTACAACTGACCAGTGGATGGAAGCTATCGACGTAGATGTTAAAACCGGAAAAATTTTTATCAGCTGGTATGATTCAAGAGAAGACCCGACTAATAATTTATTAACAAAGGTTTATGGTACCGTTTCTACTGACGGTGGTTTAACTTTCACACCAAATGAACCTATTTCAAATGAAGCTTTTAATCCAAATAATATGGCAGTTGGCCAGGGGGGAGGACAGGCTAATTATATAGGAGATTATTTTGGTATTTCTGCAATCGGCAATACTTCCTATGCAGTGTGGATGGATGGAAGGAACAATAATCTTGGAAGTTATGTAGGCTTTTATCCGGATTTTGCTATGACACTTAGTGAATCAAAAATGAATATTGGTAATAATGAGACAAAAACATTGTCGGTAAAAGCTCCTGATACTAAAGGACCTTTTACCGGAACAGTTAAGTTTACTGCATCACTGGATACTCTTCCTCAATCAGGTACAATCAATATCTCATTTGCGAACGGAGAGGATTCTATAACAACATTTCCCGATTCGGTTATTTTAAATATCAGTACAGTTGGCTCAGTAACCCCGGGAAGATATGCTGTGAATATAGTGGGAAGAGGAACTAATGGAGTTCCGGCTCATAAAAGAACTCTTGATCTGCTTGTTAATGCATCTTTAATAACCGTGCAAACCACCAGAGGGAATTTAGTAACCTACACGGTCAACGGTACTCCATA
>CALGOI010000083.1 GCA_937959065.1 uncultured Ignavibacteriota bacterium
AAAGAAGACGTACAAAAGGAAAAAGAACTAAATACCCGTCTCGACAACCCTAAAGCTACTATCGATGATTACCTCGAATATATAAAGCGGGGTACCGAGGGCGGTGAATTTGACAAGAACATGTCCGAAGCCAGCAAGCTTTGGGATAACCGTTCAGTGGGAGTCTTTAAAAAGAATTACAAGGACACCGATAAATTCATCATAGTATCCGATCCAAAGGTCGTATCGAGCAATGACAAATCCGCGAAAGTGAAAGTAGATATAAAGACTGTAGATAAAAGCGGAAACGAATCCGAGATGACCGTCACATACAACCTTGTTCCTGACAGCAAAGGTAAATGGAAGATCAAAGGCAATACGTTAATTAAAAAGCAGTAGTTAGAAACTAGTTTTTGAATAAACCTGCCCGGGTTTCATAATCGGGGCAGGTGTTATATTTTAAATTTAACCCATCTATAGAAAATTCATGAGTATACTCGTTAACAAGAAATCCAAAGTTGTTGTACAAGGTATTACCGGCTCGGAAGGATCTTTTCATGCTGAGCAAATGATGGAATACGGAACGAACGTTGTGGCCGGAGTTACACCCGGAAAAGGCGGAGAGAAATTTTTAAAGAAAGTACCCATATTTAATTCCGTAAAAGATGCTGTTGAAAATACAGGAGCTGATGTTTCCGTTATCTTTGTGCCGGCTCCATTTGCAGCCGATGCTTTAATAGAAGCGGTGGACGCCGGAGTCAGATTAATTGTATGTATTACAGAAGGTATTCCGACAGAGGATATGATAAAAGCATACAATCATGTACAGAATGCTAACAGGAATGGTCACGAAGTTAGATTCATCGGTCCTAACTGCCCGGGAATAATTACTCCCGGTGAATGCAAGATCGGTATCATGCCGGGATTCATACATAAGAAAGGAAGAATTGGAGTAATCTCCAGGAGCGGTACACTGACTTATGAAGCGGTTGATCAGCTGACAAAAGCAGGTTTGGGACAATCCACCTGCATTGGTATCGGTGGTGACCCTGTAATAGGCACCAGGTTTATCGATGCAGTGAAATTATTCAATGAAGATCCAAATACAGACGCAATAATGATGATCGGTGAGATAGGCGGAAGCGCTGAGGAAGAAGCTGCAATGTGGATCAAGAAGAATGCGAAGAAACCGGTAATAGGATTCATTGCCGGGCGTACTGCTCCTCCGGGAAGAAGGATGGGGCATGCAGGAGCAATTATTTCAGGCGGGAAAGGAACTGCTGAAGAGAAGATAAAAGTAATGAAAAACTGTGGAATAACTGTAGTTGATTCACCCGCGGATCTCGGCAGCACAGTAAAGAAGGTACTTGATAAAAAAGGCGGTAAGAAAAAAGAAAAGGCAAATAAGGCTAAGCCGAAGAAGCCTGTTAAGAAGACTGCATCTAACAAAACAGCAAAGCGATCAGTAAAGAAAGCAACCAGGGAAACAGCAAAAAAGACTGTTAAGAAAAAAGCTGCTCCAAAGAAAAAGACAGTTGCAAGAAAGAAAGCAGCTCCTAAGAAGAAAACTGCTGTAAGAAAAAAAACGAGCGCAAAGAAAAAAACAGTAAAAAATAAATCATCTAGAAGACGTTAATTGACTATTATCAGCATAAATAATGCAAGATTTTTTGGATATCACGGAGTTCTTGATTATGAAAAAGAATACGGCAATGAATTTGAAGTAGATATCGAGATGGAGTGCAACATAGAGGGAATCGGTGATGATCTGAATGAAACTGTAGATTACCTTTCGGTATATAATGAGGTCAAAAAAGATTTCGAAGGAAATAAATATAACCTTATAGAGACTGCTAACGAAAGGATCGGTAAACTCATACTTGAGAAATTCAGTAAGGTTAAGAAAGTAATGGTGAGTATTCGAAAACCAAATGCTCCGCTGGGAATAATCGATTCGGTTGAAATAACAAAAACATTTGAAAGATAAAAATATGACAGTATTTTTGGGATTAGGCTCCAATAAAGGAGACCGTGATAAATTCATTGACGAGGCAATAGAGAGAATAAGTGAAATCAACGAAGTTACAGTAACTAAAAAAGCACCAATCTACGAAACCGAACCCTGGGGCGTAAAAGACCAGGGATTTTTTTTAAATACTGTAATACAGGTTGAGACTACGTTACCGGCCGATCTGCTTCACAGTGAGCTGAAACGTATAGAAAAAGTGCTTGGAAGAGGGTCAGGGCAAAAATGGTCGGAGAGAGAAATTGATATAGATTTGTTATTTTACGGAGAAGAAAATATAATTACGGAAAATTTGAAGATACCTCATCACCAGATTGAGAACAGAAGATTCGTGCTTGTTCCATTGGCTGATATAGCCCCGGAATTTATTCACCCGGTTTTAAGGAAGAGTATTTCTATGCTCCTCGCAGATACAAGTGATGAGCTGCAAGTCTCCAAATACCGTGAAAATGTTCAGGAAGAGCTTGGAAAATAAGCAGGTAAAATACATTGCCGTTGAAGGGGTTATAGGCGCGGGAAAGACATCGCTTTCCAGGAAACTTGCCGAACGCCTTGATGCAAAACTCATCCTCGAGGAATTCGATGATAATCCGTTTCTAAAAAATTTTTACCAGGATCCTTCGAAGTTTGCGTTTTACACACAGATGTACTTCCTTTTAAAAAGATATAAACAGCTTCAGGAATTAGGCCAGGAGACATTATTCCACGAATATACTGTTGCAGATTATATATTCGAAAAGGACAGGATATTTGCTTACATGAATCTCAACGATGAGGACCTGAAAATCTATGAAATGCTGGCTAACCATATCCAGAAAACCATCGTTATACCCGATCTGATAATTTACCTTCAATCTACACCTGAACGTTTATTTGCTAATATCAAACACAGGGACAGGGAAGAAGAACGAGAGATCACAATTGAGTATATCGACAAACTCAACGAGGCATACAATTATTTCTTTTTCAGATACAAGGCATCCAAAGTATTAATAGTCAACGCTACTGAAATAGATTTTATTAACAGCAGTGAAGATTTTGAGAATTTAATTGCACAAATAATAAAACCAGGACATTCATCGATGGAATATTATGACCCGGTGCAAAAGAGAATCGCAAAATAAGAAGGGTATCAAATGTTAAGGATAATTTTGATTTTTGCTTTATTTTTATCGCTAATTTATTTTTTAAAAGTATTCTTCCGTTCATACAAAAAAAACCGTCCGCATTTATTTGGGAACCGGCCCGGATACAGAAAGTACCCGGGAACAGACAGACACAAAGCCGTAGAGGCAGAATTCGAGGAAATAAAATAGTCTGCCGTGCTGCATCGTATTTTAAAATTCTTCCTTAATGCTAAGCCCATTAACCCCAGGGATATCGATTATAAGAATGTAGAGAATATCCTTATAGTCAGGCAGCACAATCAACTTGGTGATATGCTTTGTTCTGTCCCGTTGTTTGCCGCTTTAAGACAAAAATTCCCTAAAGCTCACATAACACTGGTAGCATCCCCAATTAATTATGAGATACTATTCAGTGATATAAATCCATATATCGATCATGTTATTACCTACGATAAATCCGGTCTTGGAAGCTTACGTAAGTTCTTCAAAGAACTTAGAAAGAGAAATTACGACATAGGTATTGTCCCGTCTACTGTTTCACTTTCAAGGACATCGCATATATTAAACCATCTGTCATGGGCAAAAGTAAAAGTAGGAGTCAAAAGCATCGACGGCAAGTTCAACGATATGGAGTTCCTTCTTAATATTAAATCCGATTTCAAATGGGAAGAGAAACGGCTTCACCAAATTGAGCGTAATCTTGATATCGGAAGACAAATCGAATGTGAACTTAAGCCTGAAGACAGAAGGATACACCTGGCATTAAGTGTTGAAGAGAGAAAGTTTGCCGAGAAATATTTCAATAAGCACTTCCCGGACAAAAACAGGTTAGTGGTAGCCTTTCACCCCGGAGCCGGTAAGGTACCAAACCGGTGGAGCGTGGATAATTTCACTGAACTTGCCAAGAGAATTCATAATAAATACAATAATTACACGTTGATAACATCCGGTATAATTGATGCGGATGTAACAGCAAAGCTAAAAGCAAATCTATCGAGACTTGGAATAGACAGTGTTATACTAAATAATACCCCTGTTCGTAAAGTGGGTGCTACTATAAAAAAGGCGTCTGCATATATCACAAACGATACAGGTGTGATGCACGTGGCAGAAGGAGTGGATGCTAACATTATTTCATTGTTTGGTCCGACAAAGGCTTACGAATGGGCTCCAAAGGGCGAACATAACATTCCAATTCAATCTAAAGATGACAATATAGATAGTATAACGGTTGATGAAGTATTCGCTGCAACTGAAGCTGTTTTAAATACCTTAAAAAAGGAACAGGCAACATAATGAAAGTTGGCGACATATTAGCAGCAATGGATCTCGGGACAAACTCCTTTCATCTGGTCGTAGCTGAGATAGTGGGGAAAAACCGTTTTAATGTGCTGACTAAAGATAAAGAGGTAGTTCGCCTTGGCACAAGCGGTAAGGAAATGAAACATATTACTCCCGAAGCAATGGACAGGGCACTGGTTGCGTTAAAAAGATTTAAAAAGGTCGCGGATTCATTCAACGCAAAAATCCGCGCTGTTGCAACAAGTGCAACACGTGAAGCAAAAAACCGCGAGGAATTCATCCGGAAGGTAAAAGAAGAAACAGGAATAGAGATAGAAGTAGTTTCGGGCTATGAAGAAGGGCGTTTGATCTATTTAGGAGTATTGCAGGCATTAAATGTATATGATAAAAAAATATTGCTTATCGATATCGGCGGAGGTAGCACAGAGTTTTTCCTATGTGAGAAAGGCAACGTGATTTCAGGAATAAGTTTGAAAATAGGTGCAGTCAGGTTAACCAATAAGTTCTTCAAAGGTGACAAGATAAAAGATAGTTCAATCGACGAAGCGCGTGAATTTATCAAAGGTGAGATAAATCCCATAAAGAGACAGCTTAAAGGAAAGAATTTTGATATGGTAGTAGGTACATCCGGTACCATCACCAATATCGGCGCAATGATTTTGAAGAGGGAAAACGATGACATTGATAAAGATTTCAATATGAATAACTTTACATACGACAGGGATTCGTTTACTGACTTGATGAAAACGATTTTAAAAGCAGGATCGGTAGAAAAGATAAAGGAAATACCGGGAATAGACGATTCACGGGCTGATATCATCTGCGCCGGAGCTCTAATTCTGGAGCAGGCCTTCAAAGAACTTGATCTAAAGAGAATTACTTTATCTAGCTTTGCTCTGCGGGAAGGAATACTCTACGACACTCTTAGGGAGGAATTTGGTACCGCTCACCCGGGGCACATGGATAATGTCAAAGCACAAAGTGTCTTTCATCTGGCCGATAGTTCAAATTATGACAAAGAGCATGCTATTCATGTTGCCCGTATCGCAGGAACTATATTCGATAAAATACACGATAAATTTAAACTCACTGAAAAAGATAAGGAATACCTTGAGGCAGCCTCGATACTTCACGATATCGGATATCACATATCACACTCAAAACACCATAAGCATTCATATTACCTGATAAGAAATGCAGAGATGCTTGGATTTAACGACAGGGAGATAGAGATCATAGCTAATATAGCCAGGTACCACCGCAAGTCACACCCAAAGCCATCGCATTATACGTTTAATAAACTTAATGAGGATGACAAAAAACTGGTAAAACTGCTCGCGGGAATCTTAAGAATTGCGGACGGGCTGGACAGGAGCCACGGTTCGCTTGTAAAGGGAGTGGACCTAGCTCTGGATAAGAATAAAATGGAGATACATCTAATAGTGAAAAAAAATTTATCACCCGACCTCGAACTCTGGGGTGCTGAAAGGAAAAAAGCTTTGTTTGAAGAAATGACGGGTTATGACGTCAGCTTTAAAGTTTAGTGCTTTTTGGAATCCCTGATCTTTTTGTAGTCTATTTCCCTCTTCTCGTTGAACGCCTTTATACCTTCTTTTACTTCATCTGACAAATTATGAAGTGATAACCAGTCGCGAGCATGACCGATAGTTGTATGCCAGGACAGGTCTCTCCAGAAATTCAACTGCTGTTTTGTATAACGCAGGCACTCGGGAAGTTTGTTGAAAAGTTTCTCCGCCATCACATCCACAGCTTTATCAAGCTCTTCATATGGTACAACCTGGTTTACCCATCCCCATTCAAGCGCTTTTTGGGCAGACACCCTTTCACAAAGAAATAATATCTCACGTGCTCTCCTGTCCCCTACTATTAGTGGAAGGAATTGAGTAGCGCCGGCTGCAGCTACACTGCCGCGCGCCGCACCAACCTGCCCAAGCTCGGCATGCTCAGCCGCTATTGCAAGATCGCAACTTATATTAAGCTCATTACCTCCGCCAACAACAAGCCCGTTAAGACGTGCTATTGTGGGTTTACCAA
>CALGOI010000084.1 GCA_937959065.1 uncultured Ignavibacteriota bacterium
CAGTTACCGGCTATGAATTTCTTTCTCATGCGCTTTTTGTTTCTTTCAGATTCTTCAGGAGAAGTTCATTAACAAGGTTTGGGTTAGCTTTACCTTTGCTTTCAGCCATTACTTTACCCACAAAAAATCCGGCGAGCTTTTTTTCACCGGAGCGGTAACGCTCGGCTTCATCTTTGTATTGATCTATAACTTTTAAAACCACTGATTCAATTTCAGATTCATCTGTAACCTGGCCGAGGTCTTTTTCTTTGATTATGTCAGCAGGGTTCTTAGTAGAATCCTTGAGCAAGTCCGCGAATACTTCTTTAGCGGTATTATTGTTGATTTGACCTGAGGAGGTAATCTCTATCAGTTTAGCTATGTTATCCGATGAGATAGGGAATTCCGATATAGTTATCTTATCATCATTTAATACACGCATAACTTCTATCATTATCCAGTTACTTGCAGATTTAAAGTTTTTTGCGCTCTTGTCATTTAATGCGCCTGTTACAGATTCGAAATAATCCGCGATAGCTTTAACCTGTGTGAGTACTTCAGCATCGTAGGCGGGAAGGAAATACTGTTCCATAAAACGTGTACGCTTGGCATCCGGGAATTCCGGTAATAAGCTTCTTACTTTCTCTTTCCACTCTTCGCTGACCTCCACATAGACCAAGTCCGGCTCAGGGAAATAGCGGTAATCGTGCGCTTCCTCTTTGCTACGTGTAGCTGCTGTTGTCTTATCTTTGGCATTGTAAGTCATAGTATGGTAAATCACCTTCTCGCCGCGGTCGAGCACTTCAGCCTGGCGGTGTATTTCCGCTTCAATGGCATCCACTACATTCCTGAATGAGTTAAGATTTTTTATTTCGGTTCGTGTACCAAATTCTTTTTGACCGATCGGACGGATAGAAACGTTAGCATCACACCGTAGTGAGCCTTCCTCCATATTTCCGTCATTTATATCCAGGTATATCAAAGTCTGCTTAATCTTTTGCAGGTAGAGATATGCTTCCTGAGACGAATTAATATCCGGTTCGCTGACGATCTCTATCAATGGCACACCGCAGCGGTTAAAATCTATAAGGGAATCATCATCGGAGAAATCGTGTATGGATTTACCTGCATCCTCTTCCATGTGAATTCGTGTTATGCCAATTCTTTTCTTTGGAACATCCTTAGATTCGATGTCAAGGTATCCATCAAAGCAAATCGGTGTCTCGTATTGTGTGATCTGGTAACCCTTTGTAAGGTCCGGATAAAAGTAATTTTTACGCGCGAAGATAGAGCGTTCTCTAATTTTGCAATTCGTCGCCAGACCCATACGGATGATGTACTCAACCAGTTCGTGATTAACGACGGGGAGTACACCCGGATGGCCGAGACAGATCGGGCAGACATTAGAATTAGCCGGAGCGCTGAAATCAGTCGAGCAGTGGCAAAACGCTTTAGATAATGTCTTCATCTGCGCGTGAATCTCAAGCCCGATTACGGGTTCGTATTTTTCGAAAGGATTACTCAATTTTTTTTAGATGCGGTTTTAAATTCTTTAATAGCCATTTCCCTTGCCTCGCTGTGATTGACTATTGGTGAAGGATAATCTTTACCAATAGTTATATTGTACTTCTTTTGTTCCTCTTCAGATAATTCCCAGGGAGCATGTATATGTTTGCCGGGAATGCCTTTAAGTTCAGGAACGTATTTTTTAATGTATTCACCCTTTGGATCGAACTTCTTACTTTGCAGGATAGGATTGAATATCCTGAAATATGGGGCTGCATCAACACCGGTAGAAGCGCTCCACTGCCATCCGCCGTTATTGGATGAAAAATCGAGGTCTACAAGATGTTCAGCAAAGAACTTCTCTCCCTTTCTCCAGTCTATTAATAAATCTTTTGTCAGGAACATCGATACGATCATTCTTAACCTGTTGTGCATCCAGCCTTCAGAGACAAGCTGCCTCATTCCTGCATCCACAATAGGGTAGCCGGTCTTTCCTTCGCACCATGCATCAAAATCCTTCTTACTCTTATTCCATTTTATATTGTCGTATTGCTTGTTGAATGATCTCTTTATTACTACCGGGAAATGGAACGTGATATTGTAATAAAATTCCCGCCATATCAATTCGTTTATCCAGGTCTGTGCTTCCTTCTTATCTTTTTCAGATTTCAGCTTGTTAATTCTGTTATAGCCGGTTCTGAATGCCTCTCGAATACCGACAGTTCCAAAATGAAAATGCGGTGATAAACGGCTTGTACCGTAAACAGCTGGGTAGTCACGCTGAGATTTATAATTTTCCAGCTTGTCATCCCAGAATTTCTTAAGCTGTTTCAATCCTTCTTTTCTTTTTCCGTCAAAGAAATCAGATCTATCAAGCTTTTTAATTTCCTTCGAGGGATCGAGTTCGATAAAAGATCTTAGCTTATATTCCTTTGCATTTTTGAAGTTAACCTCATGCTTATCGAAATCATTTTTATTCAGCTTACTGTAGAATGACTTCATAAATGGAGTATAAACAACGTAGGGTTTACCGTCATCCTTCAGTATCTCGCCGAGAGGGAAGATTGTGATGTCGGTACAAAGAGTAAATTCACCGCCATCTTTTTCGACCAGCTTTATAACTTTGTTATCCCTCTTTACTGAGTAAGGTTCAGGCTGTTCATTCGCATAGATATGAACTTTACCGGCTTGTTTAAGAAGTTTCTTAAAAACATCCGGGCTATTTCCTTTGACGATACGCAGCGAGTAAGACTTGTCAATTAGGTCTTTCTTAAGTGATTCCAGAGCCTGATAAAGAAAGCAAATTCGTTTTTCACCGAAGTATTCAAAAGTGTTATCATTTTTGATGTAAAGGAACAATATCTCATCATCATCAGAAATATTATCCATAAAAAATCCAAGACCTGCGTTGTCTTCGATACGCAGGTCTTTTCTAAACCAAAAAATCTTCAGCATATAAATTATAAAACCGTATTATCAGGTGACTCTTCTATCTTTTCGGACAGTTCGACTTCGGATTTTGTCTCTTCGAAAATAGCAGGAGCGTCCTTATATTCGCTGTCGATAAGCGCTTCAGCTCCGGCGTTTTGTTTAATCGCCTGTGTTACTTTTTGGGCAGCATCTTCAAGAGTGTCAGCTGCTATAAGGTTTAGCCCGCTTTCATTAAGTATCTGTCTTGCTTCTACCGCGTTTGTACCTTGTAATCTGACTACAACAGGTACTTCGATGTTAATGTTCTGTGCTGCCTGTATGACTCCATTTGCAACCCTGTCACACCTTACGATACCGCCGAAAATGTTAATGAGGATCGCCTTTACATTCTTATCGGACAGAATTATCCTGAATCCGTTTTCAACTGTTTCAGGAGACGCCGTACCGCCTACATCGAGGAAGTTCGCCGGTTCACCACCTGCAAGCTTGATCAGATCCATTGTAGCCATAGCAAGCCCGGCACCATTTACCATACAACCGACATTACCGTCGAGTTTGATGTAGTTGAGGTTGTATTTAGATGCTTCGATCTCAAGCGGGTCTTCTTCGTTTAGGTCGCGTAAGTCAGCATAATCCTTATGCCTGTACATAGCGTTATCATCCAGAGTGACTTTAGCATCCAGAGCGATGATCTTGTTGCTGACGGTCAAAGCCATAGGATTAACTTCAAGCAAAGAAGCGTCGAGATCAACGTAGGCCTCATATAATCGAGTGATAAATTTAATAAAATCCTTGAATGCATCGCCTTCAAGTTTCAATCCGAAAGCAAGTTCACGCGCCTGGTATGAAGTCAATCCAATCGCAGGGTCAACCCATACTTTAATAATCTTTTCGGGAGTTTCTTCAGCAACTTTTTCGATTTCCCCACCGCCTTCAGTAGATGCCATGATGACATTGCGTGAATTGGTTCTGTCGAGAAGTATCCCGAGGTAATATTCTTTCGAAATATCGACACCTTCTGTTATAAAGAGAGTCTGTACCTGCTTACCTTCAGGGCCGGTCTGGTGTGTTACAAGAATGTTCCCGAGAAGCTGTTCAGCGTAGTTCTTTCCCTTTTCAACGTCACCGCCGATGAATTTAACACCTCCTTCAACAACTATGTTTTCTCTGTTGTGTT
>CALGOI010000085.1 GCA_937959065.1 uncultured Ignavibacteriota bacterium
GTCGCCATCCTTACTTTGTGAAACTAACGCCGAGTATTTCTTTCCTTTGAATAAGTACCATCCGATAAGCATTTTATTGTGCCAGAATGTAAATACTGCTTTCTCATTCCTTTCGTCATCACTTATATCAAGACGTATTGTCTTCAGATATAGGGATAGTAGCACCGGCAGCAGGATAGTGCCGGCTTTATTTAGAAAGCTATTTTTCAAGAATCGAATTTATTATTCCGGCTGCATTATCCGAAGCAGATTCGTCAGTTAATAAGGCTTTTACTTCACCGAGTTCATCTAATAACCTCTTTCTGTAATCATTGTCATCGAGAATCTTAACTGCTTCATCATAAATGTTTTCGGTATTCATCTCGTTTTGTATGTATTCTTTAACTATTTCCTTCTGCAATAATATATTAGGCATCGCAATGAAATCTACCTGTATCATGCTTTTACCTATGAGGTAGTTAAGCTTACCCGCACGATAAACAACAATGAAAGGCGTACCTATAAGAGTGCATTCCATTGTTGGTGTACCCGCTTTTGTAATTACAAGGTCTGAGTTAAGTATAGCTTTGTAATAGAAATCCTTGTTCGCGTCATCTTTGATGAGCTCCACATCATAACCTGAAATCATCTCCGAATAAAAATCCTTATCCAGGTTTGATGGAGATATGATATTGATCTTTAAATCCCTGCTCTTTTTTAGCTCCCTGGCAACTTTAAGCAGCTCCGGTAGCATTCGCTGTATTTCCTCTTTTCGGCTTCCGGGGAGTAACGTAATAGTATTTGAAGTACTCTCACGTTTGTTGCTTTCTAAGAATGTGTTTATTCGTTCCACTAACGGATGCCCAACAAATTCAGCGCGAACGTTCTCTTTGCTGTAAAAATCAACTTCGAATGGAAAAACAACAAGCATTTCGTCTATATACTTTTGTATCTTTTTAACTCTCGAACGGTGCCACGCCCAGACCTGCGGGGATATATAGTAGATGATCTTTCCTTTGTAAAACTTTCTCACAAGCTCTGCGACTTTCAAATTATAACCAGGAAAATCAACAAAGATCACTATATCGGGGTTAAGCTCTTTTATTCTATCGACTGTTTCCTTTATCTTTGCTTTCAGATGTGAAAGATTCTTTAGAACTGCAGTAAAACCGATGAAGTTTACTTCGTCATAATGGAAAAGCAGGTCGACACTTTCTTTTTCCAGGAAGCTGCCTCCAATACCTGAGAATTCTATATTAGGATTAAGATTCCTGAGTTTATGTACCAGCGCAGATGAGTGAAAATCACCCGACGCTTCTCCTGCTATTATAAAGATTTTTTTCATTATGAAATATTGGTGCCGGCGGGGGATTAGCCACCCAGAAGCACGTCTTTTCGGTTGGTTTTAGCATATTGCCTGTGTTTTATCTTATTTTCCACTCTTAGTTTAATCAGCTTTTTCTTTATATCACTAAAATCGTCGAATTCAAAGTATGTAATATTGTTTTTCCAGCAATAGGATGCCAGTCTTTTCTTTGCAAATACAATATCCGCATAATGAACAACGCAATGATCGGATATCCCGTCTCCAATAAATACGGATACTTCAGCATAAAGATCGTTTGTATTATTGATAAGAATGTTTCGTTTGCTTATTTCACATTTTTCGCAGTGCTCATCTGCATACGGAAATTCAACACCGGGTTTTAAATGATCTGAGCCATCGATAGGTGTTGCAATAAACTTACTTGAGTAAACAGGTAAATCCAGTCCCTCCTTTTTCAGAATATATTGAATGTAATAATCCAGTCCGCCGCTAACAATGAATACCTTGTCACCTTCGGATTCAAAGTAGTTGTAAAAGTCTTTAAAATGGGGGTCTATTTCCTCTTCGTCCAGGTACTTATCAAAGGTCTCATAATTGAAATTCTCGACCAGTTCGAGGCTGCGTTTGTTGCACTCTTTACCATTTAATACTAAATTGCAGTAATCGTCGGAGAGTTTATCGAAGGCTTCTTTATCGGAAACGAATTTGCCAATTGCTGAGACCCAGACATCATTTTTAGCTACAGTGCCGTCG
>CALGOI010000086.1 GCA_937959065.1 uncultured Ignavibacteriota bacterium
TTTGGGATGCCTCCGATAATAGAGCAGCATTAATTCCTGGTAGTGTTATATGAGCACCAATTCTTACTACAATTAACAGTCCTATCGTAAATAATATTCTCTGCCTTAACTCCTCTATTTTAAATATATTCCTGAAACTTTCTACGAAACCACTCATGCTGTTTTAACTACGCCTCCTGCTTTTTCAATTTTCTCCTGCGCGGATTTGCTGAAAGCGTCAGCTGTAATCTCTACCTTAGCATTTAAATCACCGTTTCCTAATATCTTCAACGGGTTCGTTTTATTTCTGATTATCTTATTCTTTAATAAAAACTCTTTATCGATTGATGTCTCTTTAATCTTTCCATCATCGATCAATTTCTGCAATTGCCCGACGTTAAGAGTATTAAACTCTACTCGATTAATATTCTTAAAACCGAACTTAGGAACGCGCCTTTGTATCGGCATCTGTCCGCCCTCAAACCAGGCTCGACTCTTATAACCTGAACGTGACTTCTGACCCTTATGCCCCTTTGTAGATGTATGACCACCATAACCGGATCCCTGGCCACGGCCTATCCTTTTCCTCTTTTTCCTTGATCCTTCTGCGTATTTTAAATTGCTAAGTATGTCCATTTATCTTTTTATACTGATGAAGTTTGTAAAAATGTTGTGCATAAAATAAATAAATTCCTTTGGGGGATGACCCCCAAAGGAATTAAATATAAGTAATCTTTAATCTTTAGAGATGAACATTCATTAATACACTCATAATACCTGTTCCGAATCTGTTACCTTCTGGTCCGTTAGTAGTTGTTGTTCCTGCTGTCATTTCAGGAGCTGACCACTGTCTGAAACCTAAAGTATATCTTCCACCTAATGAAATACCCTCGGTGAAGTACCAATCAAATCCGAAGTTTAAACCTGCACCAAATGAATTACCTTTGGTTTCAACTTCTGTTCCACCAGTTGCTCTTGGAGTAACTGTTGATGAGAACATACCATAGTTCAAGTTAAGACCTAAGTATGGTGAAACACTGTATAATGACCTGAAGTGGTAATTAACATCCAATGAAATACCGAATGTTGTAGCACTGAAGTCAGAAGCTGTTGTGTCAGCACCATCGATGGAAGTTGAACCGAAATTGATACCACCACCTAATGAAATGTTATTGCTTACATAATACTGGAAACCAATACCCGCTAAATCGATCTGTGAAAGATCTGAGTAGTTGGTACCGCTTGCTGAAGTATATGAACCTGCATAAACTGATCCTAAATTGCTTTGGAAAGGTGTGTAGGTGAAAATGAATGACCTTGAACCTTTCTTAACTTCTGGCATAGGACCGTCGAAGTTTGTGTTCACAGGCTTATACTGAGCGTGTGAGTAACCAGCAACAAATAATACTAAAGTTAATGCAACAAATAGTTTTTTAATTGTTGACATTTTTTCTCCTTTCAAATGATTTATAAAATAAGAGAATAATAATTTTTAACTCCTATATTGATGTCTCTTTTTCAAACATCAATACAATTTAAGAAAAAAAAATTTAAATTTTAATCCAATTTTTATAGTTGATTTTTTTGACTTAGCTCATTTCCGGTTGTTGCTGGTTGATTTATAATCTATTGTATTAACAATAGATTAATCTAGTTCCGGCTGAACCTGTCGCTTACCTAACTATCATAAATTTGAACTAAAATTTTAAAAGAACGGCTGATTACCCTAAAAAACTCTATTATGATACTTCAACTTTCACTAAATGTTTCACTGCCTCGACCATTCCCTTTATTTGCGGAGTCTCCTCTTTCTCTACTGTACTGTTGATTTTTCTCAAACCTAATGCCTCCATTGTGGCTTTTTGCCTTTTGGGTCGGTCAATTACACTCTTTATTTGGGTGATCTTTATCTTAGCCATTTGCTTCTACTCCCTCAAAAACTTCTTGATAAGATATAGACCTTCGGTTAGAAACTTTTTTAAGATCATCAAGGTGCTCTAAAGCACTCATCGTGGCTTTTACAACGTTATGATGATTTGATGAACCTAATAGTTTCGTTAATATGTCCTGGTATCCCGCAGATTCTAATACAGCCCGTACTCCACCACCTGCTATTATTCCGGTTCCCGGCGCAGCAGGCTTTAATAATACCTTTGCGGCTCCATACTTGCCGATTATCTCATGCGGAATTGTACCTTTCAAAGTCATTGGTACTTTTGTAACATTCTTTCTTGCATCTTCTACGCTCTTTTTAATTGCATCCGTTACCTCATTCGCCTTACCTAATCCTATCCCTACATGACCTTTACCGTCTCCTACTACACTGACAGCATTGAAACTGAATCTGCGTCCGCCTTTTACTACCTTAGCTACTCTACCAACCTTCACCAGCTTTTCCTTAAGCTCCAGTTCGCCTGCCTTTATGAAATTTCTCTTCGCCATTAAAATTTATTACTGTTTTATCTGTTTTTTCTTGTTCTCAGGGGAGGATTCGAACCTCCACATACGGCTCCAAAGGCCGCTGTCCTGCCATTAGACGACCCGAGAATTAAAGCTAAGTTAATATACTAATTACACTTAAAAATTTAAACCGCTTTCCCGGGCACCATCTGCAAGTGCTTTTACTCTCCCATGATAAATATACCCATTCCTGTCAAATACTACCTTCTCTATATTTGCCGATTTTGCCTTTTCACCTATTAATTTACCTACTTCTTTGCTTGTATCGAGTTTTCCTTTTGCACTCTTGATCTTATCCTCTATCTCCTTAGATTTGCTGCTGGCTGAGACAAGTGTTTTGGAGTTAATATCATCTACTATTTGTGCATATATGTGATTTAAGCTCCTGTAAACAACTAATCTTGGCCTCTCTATCGAACCTTTTAACTTGCCTTTGATTCTGAATCTGGCTCTTTCTCTTCTTTTTTTAATATTTTCTTTATAACCCATGTCTAATATCCTTATTTAGCGGCTGTTTTTCCTGCTTTTCTTCTGATTACTTCAGTACTGTATTTAATACCCTTACCTTTATAAGGCTCAGGTGGTCTGAATGAACGTATCTTTGCGGCAACTAATCCTACCAATTGCTTATCTACTCCTGCTACTTCCACTGTGACCTGGTCTTTTACAATTACCTCAACACCTTCCGGTGGCGCAAATATTATCGGATGTGAATAACCAACGTAGAAAAACACTTTATCACCCTTGGCTTCAGCTTTATAACCTACACCAACCAGGTTTAGAATCTTTGAATATCCATCCTTTACACCTGTAACCATATTCTGTAGTAATGACCTGTATAACCCGTGTAAAGCTCTGCTTTGTTTCTGATCATTTGGTCTTGTCACCAGGATCTCCTCATCTTTCACATCTACCCCAATATTGCCTTTCAGGTTCAACGAAAGTGTCCCTTTAGGACCGGTAAGTTCTACCAAACCGTTCTCGTTTTTTACCTTAATATCCTTATCTATTGCAATTGGTTTTTTACCTATTCTGCTCATCTTATAAATTATTACTGTTTAAAATTATTACCAGATTTCACAAACTACTTCTCCGCCGATATTCATCTGCCTCGCCTGGATATCCGTCATAACACCTTTTGATGTTGAAATTACTGCAATACCTAAACCATTTCTTACTCTTGGGATCGAATCCTTATCTACATAATTCCTTAAACCCGGCTTACTTACCTTCTTAAGACCGGCGATTACACTCTTCCCATCGTTATATTTCAAATAAATCGAAATATTACCCTGGTTATTATCTGTTTCCTGTACCTTGAAATCCGTTATGAACTTATTTTCTTTTAAAATCCTTGCTAACTCTTTCTTAAAGTTCGATGCCGGGATATCTACTACTTTCTTCTCCGCCTTTATCGCGTTGCGTACTCGTGTTAGAAAATCGGCAATTGGGTCTGACATCGACATTGGTTATTCCTCTGGTTTATTATTTATTTACCAACTTGACTTAACTACGCCCGGTAATTTTCCCTGGAGCGCAAACTCTCTTAATACTAACCTGGATACTCCGAACTTCCTGTAATAAGAACGGACTCTTCCGGTTACATTACACCTGTTATTTAATCTGCTCGGACTGCTGTTTCTCGGTAATTTCTGCAGTGCCTCGTAATCACCTTCTTCTTTAAGCTTCTTTCTCTTCTCTTCGTACTTTGCTACCAGGCGCTTTCTTTTTTCCTGCCTGGCCAGTAATGATTTTCTTGCCATTATTTACTTTCTTCTTTAGTTTCTCTTGTTACGAACGGTACTCCGAAACCTTTCAACAGCTCAAATGACTCCTTATCGGTCCCGGCATTGGTTACAAAGGTTATATCCATTCCGCTTATCCTGTTCACTTTATCAACGTCTATCTCAGGAAAGATGATCTGCTCCTTAATTCCTATAGAGTAGTTACCCCTTCCGTCAAAACTCTTATCCGAAAGACCCCTGAAATCCCTGATCCTCGGAACTGCAATATTTATAAACCTGTCTAAAAATTCATACATTCTTGCGTTCCTTAAGGTTACCCTTACACCGATATTCATTCCTTCTCTCAGTTTAAAATTGGAAACCGACTTCTTAGCCTTTACAACTACCGGCGCTTGACCTGTAATTGTACCGATCTCTTCGACTGTCTTTTCGATTAACTTCGGATCGTTCACCGCGTCACCTACTCCAACATTAATACAGATCTTCTCAAGTCTTGGAGCCTGCATTGTGTTCTTGTAGTTAAACTTCTTCATCAGCTCGGGTACTACCTTCTCTCTATAATGTTCATGTAACCTTACAGGTACTTTTTTCTCTACAAAGTTATCGCCGCCTTTGCTCTTCTTTTCTTTCTTATCGCCCTGAGCTTCATGCTCCTGACCTTTTTTTCTTTCTTCTTTTGATTTAGCCATTATTATATATCAAAATTACATTAACTTATTATTGCTTCGCCGGATTTCCTGCTCAGACGCATTCTTCTTTCCTTTCCGGTCTTTTCGTCCTTGTGAACTTCAGCTCCAAGCCTTGTCTTCTCGTTAGTCTTTGGACAGATCATCATCACGTTAGATATATTAATTGGAGCTTCCCTTCTTACTATACCGCCCTGTGGATTCTTCTGGTTAGGCTTGGTATGACGGTGCATAATATTAACACCCTCAACTATAACTTTACCTTTAGCTCTGTCTAAGAATAATATCTTACCCTTACTTCCTCTATAGTTACCTGCGATAACTTCTACGTTATCACCTTTCTTCAACTTTGTTTTATATAATGCGTTTGCCATCTTTTATCTCCTTAAACTTTATATTACTTCAGGCGCAAGTGAAACGATCTTCATAAACTGCTTCTCTCTGAGCTCTCTTGCTACCGGCCCGAATATCCTTGTACCTCTAGGCTCGTTCTGGTTATTTATTAGTACTGCTGCATTCTCATCAAACTTTATATAGCTTCCGTCTCTTCTTCTTCTCTCTTTTGCTGTCCTTACTATTACAGCCCTCGATACATCTCCCTTCTTTACTGCGCCGCCCGGGATTGCTGTCTTTACCGATACTACTATTATATCGCCAAGTGTTGCGTATCTTTTACCCGAACCGCCTAAAACTCTTATGCATCTTATCGACTTAGCCCCTGAATTATCGGCTACCACCAGATTTGTTTCCTCGTGTATCATTGTATAATATTACAGATTTATTTTGCTTTTTGAACTACTTCCACCAGTCTCCACCTTTTCGTCTTACTCAGCGGCCTGGTTTCCATTATCTTTACAGTATCACCAACATTACACTCATTCTTCTCATCGTGTACATGGAATTTCTTCGTCTTCTTAAAGAACTTCTTGTAGATAGGGTGCTTTACCCTTCTTTCTACTGATACCACAATCGATTTATCCATCTTGTTACTTACAACGTTTCCTACTCTTGTCTTCCTGCTTCTTCTTTTGTCGTCAGAAACTTCAGCAGTTTCTTTCAAAGCCGTTGTCTTCTCTTCCGGAGCTTCCTCTTTCACTTCCTGTATTTCTTTTTCTTCGCTCATCTATTATTACGTTATTATTTTTTGTCTTTTGCTTTATCTAAATGCTCATTAATTCCCATCTGTCTCTCATTCAAAACTGTCTTCATCTTAGCAATATCCCTCTTAAGATTCTTGATTGCCTTAAAATTTTCCAGCTGGCTTGTAGCATGCTGAAACCTGTAATTTTCCAGAGCCTCGTAAGAATCTTTCAATTCATTCTCAAGGTCCGGTGTAGACATTTCTCTTACCTGATGTACTTTCATTATCTTATCCTACTCTTTTTACGAATTTAGTTTTGATTGGAAGCTTATTTGCAGCTAATCGGAATGCTTCCTTTGCCACAGTTGCATTTACTCCCTCTGCCTCGAATAAAATTCTGCCCGGCTTGATCGGAGCTACCCAGAATTCCGGAGCGCCTTTACCTTTACCCATACGGGTTTCAGCAGGTTTCTTCGTTACAGGCTTATCCGGGAATATCCTTATCCATACTTTTCCATCCCTCTTCATATACCTGGTCATCGCTACCCTGGCTGCCTCTATCTGTCTCGATGTCAGCTTGCCTCTTTCTGTTGCCTTAAGACCGTATTCACCGAAATTAACGGTGAAACCTCTCGTGGCATTACCTCTTAATCTGCCTTTCTGCTGTTTTCTAAACTTGACCCTTTTGGGCATTAACATATGAGTATCCTCGTAACTTTAAACTTTTTACTGGTAATTCATTTTAGTTAACTTCTCACCTCTGCAGATCCATACTTTAACACCGATCTTACCATAAATAGTCTGTGCAGGAAGTGACGCATAGTCTATATCCGCTCTTAATGTCTGTAACGGAATTCTTCCCTCTTTATATTGCTCTGTCCTCGCGATCTCAGCTCCGCCCAATCGGCCGCTGCACATCACTTTAATTCCTTCTGCTCCCATCCTCATAGATGAGGTTATTGCGCTCTTCATCGCTCTTCTGAATGAAACCCTGTTAGCGATCTGGTTAGCGATATTCTCAGCTACCAGTCTTGCGCTTAATTCCGGCTTCTTGATCTCGAATACGTTTATCTTTACATCCTTATTAGTGATCTTTTTTATCTCACTCTCAAGCTGTGTGATCTCTTTTCCGCTCTTACCGATAACAAATCCCGGTCTTGAAGTATGAATTGTAAGAGTTATCTTCTTTAATGTTCTCTCTATTGCCACCTTAGCTACTCCTGCTTTCTCAAGTCTCTTTCTTAAATATCCTCTTATAAGTAGGTCTTCCTGCAATTTCTTGCTGAAATCCTTCTCGTCATACCAGTTTGAATCCC
>CALGOI010000087.1 GCA_937959065.1 uncultured Ignavibacteriota bacterium
GAACGCAACTCCGCAGGCTTGTGTCACCCATAAGAAAAACATTGTCAATTTCATGTTGTTCATTTCTAATGCTGCAATACCTAAAACTACTGTCAAACTGCTTGTTAACAATATAACAGTATTGATTGCGCCTAAAATAGGATCAAGCCTTAACGCTGAGGCTACGAACTCCTGTGGGTACTCAAACCGGTAACCTGCATAAAGTATGAACATACCTCCGAACAACAATACCTCCGTAAACAGGAATAACCACATTCCCATCTTCGAACCGGTATCGTCTCTGTGTATCTGCCCGTGTGCATGGCTGTGTTCAGCTGCTATTTCTGAATGATGACTGCTCATTATTGATTTCTTTCTTCTTCGTTTAGAACTGCGTTTTCTACTTTGTGCTCATATGGACCGCCTGTTACTATCGGCTGCTCTTCAAAATTCTCCAGCGGGGGAGGTGATGGCACTTTCCATTCAAGTGTAGTTCCACCCCATGGGTTCATTGGAGCACGCGGCCCGTTATATAACCCTCTAATTAAATTCGTAAACATAATTAACATACCGGTGATCAAAATCCACGAACCCACCGTCGATAATATATGCCAGTCCTGGAACTCCGGCAAATAATCATAGTACCTTCTCGGCATTCCCATATACCCCATTATAAACATTGGGAAGTATAATATGTTGAACCCAACTACGAATATCCAGCATGCTATCTTCGCCACTCTCTCATTATACATCCTGCCGAACATCTTCGGATACCAATAGTGAAGTGCCGCGAAAAATAAGAACCCCATACCTCCAAACATTACATAATGGAAGTGAGCTACAACAAAGTATGTATCGGTCAGGTGAATGTCCGTATTCAGTGTTCCAAGTACGAGACCTGTCAGACCTCCGATCGAGAACACAATTATAAACGCTAACGTAAACAACATCGGTACTCTTACTACTATCGAACCCTTATAAAGCGTTGCGACCCAGTTAAACACCTTCACCCCTGTAGGTATTGCCACCAGGAATGTTAACAGTGAGAATATAACCCTCGATGTATCACTGATGCCGCTGGCGAACATATGGTGACCCCAAACAAGGTAGCCTACAAATGCAATTGCCAGTGAAGACAGCGCGATCGGGACATAACCAAATATGTTCTTTCTCGAAAATGTCGCTATAATATCAGATACTACTCCAAGAGCAGGAAGTACCATGATATACACAGCCGGATGCGAGTATATCCAGAATAAGTGCTGATAAAGCAGCGGGTCCCCTCCTTTATTCGGATCAAATACCCCTATTCCGAATGCTCTTTCAAGAATAATTAACACTAATGTTATTCCTATGATTGGTGTTGCAAGTACCTGTATCCATGCTGTCGAATATAAACCCCATACGAATAATGGCATCCTGAAGAATGTCATGCCCGGGGCTCTCATCCTGTGAACCGTCGTTACGAAGTTTAATCCTGTTAATATTGACGAAAATCCTAATACAAACGCAGCGAATACCGATAATGAAATATTTGTCGTTGTCCTGATACTGTACGGCACATAGAATGTCCAGCCCGTATCCATAATTCCGCCGCCGCCGAACAATGAGAATATTGCTATAGCACCGCCAATTATGTACAGATACCATGACATTAAATTCAGTTTCGGAAATGCTACGTCGGGTGCCCCCAGCTGTATAGGCATTATGAAGTTACCGAATACCGCCGGTATACCCGGAATTATGAAAAGGAAGATCATAATAACACCATGTAAAGTAAAAATGGAGTTATATGTCTGGGCCTGCATGATTGTCTCACCAGGAGTTAACATCTCCAGGCGCATCAAAAATCCTAATGTCACGGCTACGGCAAAAAATGACATCATTGAGATTAGATACAATATACCTATTCTCTTATGGTCTAATGTTATAAACCAGCCAAGTATCCCCTTGTACTTTCCTTGATATTCGTAAAACGAAACTTCTTTCGCCTGGTCGTTAGCCATTTTGTTGCTCTTTGTTAATTTCTTTCTCGTTATTATTCCGAGGTGAATTTTTTTTCTTTACTAAAAATATCACCGCGAATATTCCTATTAAAAATATTATTATTCCACCTGAGACTCTGTTTACATCCAGCAAATAACATCTACCCTCAGGGTCGTAACTGAAGCATATCTGCATCAGCTTTGATATCGTTGGTCCGACTTTCCCCTCTGATGCCTCTATAATAGCCATCTTTAGATCGAACGCAAGGTACTGTGTCCCGTATAAATACCTGGCTATCTTTCCCTCCGGTGAAACTACCACAATCGAAGCCCCATGCATAAAATCTTCTCCCTGCTTCTCGTAGTTCCATCCGACTACTTCGGTGATCCTGTGGGCGTTCACGCTGTCACCAGTCAAAAACCTCCATGAGGTTTCCGGTAGCTCCCTGGTGATTGAGTGAAGATAATTCTTCTTCTTCTCTGCTGCAAGCACATGATCTTCTCTCGGATCCATACTGAATGTCAGAACATTAAAATCCTGTCCCGGCTCGAGGTCTACCATGTCGACCACGTCTGCAAGCCCCACCAAAAGCGGACTGCATAATCCCGGGCATCTGTAATAAACTATCGAGATTATAGTCGGCTTTCCGTCGATTAATTCACCTAAAGCTACCGTCTTTCCGTATTCGTCATAGAACGTCATATCCATCGGCACCATTTCGCCAAGTTTCTCATCTATGCCAATTTGCTTCGGCTCTTCTTCCTGGGCTGATACCGGGTATGTTAGTACTAATGCTAAAATTAAATGAACGAAAATTAGAAACGTCTTCTTAAGGCTGATTCTGATTTTCGGCTGTCTGTTCGTTTGTTGCATTATTTTCCTCCACCTGTGCATTAACGTTGATTACACTTCTTAAATACCCGTAGAGCATTGACCACTCTTCCGGCGTAAAATCGTCTATCTGTGCTTTGAATCCTTTCTGTAATGGATTCGTTGAAATAAAATTAATGAAAGCTGACTCGCTTGGAGTCCAGCTGTTATCGCTTATTAATGAAACTACATTCTTTTCTATACTTATGCTGATCCTTTTTAAAAGCAATGCTCCCGGAGATTTATCCGCGTTTATCCTGTTGATCGCACCGTCTATCTTTCCCATTGTAGGAGCATACTCCACCAATATTTTTTCGATCGCCATTGTTACAGGAATCTGGTTTGGCTCTTTCTGCCCTTCTAATAATTTATACTTATTCTCCAGGTTTTGAAGATCCGCATTGGTCACCGGTGGGAACTGAGTGCTGAATGTCCTGATGTATGAGAGTATGGCAAGTCTTTGATCCGGGGGCAGATTCGCGAATGCAGCCATTCCGGTATTCGGAATACCATCCTGTAATGTTATATACATTCCCTCGATAGTAGGCCCGTTCTTCCACCCTTCCATATTAGTAAAATTTCTTGGCGGAGGATTCAATGTTGATCCCGCGGGTCCGTCACCTGCTCCGTTCTCACCGTGGCAGCTTGCACAATTGGATGCATACAACTGCTTACCTGTCTCTATTATTTCCTGGCTCGGGTTCTCATATGCAAATACATCCACCGGCGGAGAGATCGAACCTTTCTTCATTTGCAGATCGCTTACTGTCTGTGTCATCGATACACTGTCTGTAGCTGTTACCGGGATCAGCTTATTCGAAGTCATATATCCCAGCTTGCTAAGATACATCGTACCAAGGCTGACAATACCTATCAACAAGATCAAGTACACAAATGCATAAAGAGAAGTTAACGTAAGCTTCTCTTTACGTGATTGTATTACTTCATCTTTCTGCTCTATTTTATATTCTTTGATATTGTCCATCTAGACAGTTCTAATTGGTTTTAATTTAGGTGAAAGTTTAATCCGCTTTCTAACTTAGGATCACCTATTGGCATTAAATTATGCTTGTTTGCCTGCATAGTAAACATCGTTATTATCAACCCTACTGCTGCTATAGGATACATTATTTCAATCCACCCGAATAATACCCCTTCCTTGCTGTAAACCGGCATTATCATCCAGTAAAGATCATAATAATGAGCCGCCAGTAACCACACCGCCATTATCTTCAGTCTCTGAAGGTTAGTCTTCACACTCCTTGGTATCAACACTAAAAACGGTATTATAAAGTGAAGCAATACCAACCCGTATGAAAAATACAGCCAGCTTCCTTCAGCCCTTTGTATGAACCAGAATGTCTCCTCGGGGATATCTGCATACCAGATAAGCATGAACTGTGAGAATCCAATGTAAGCCCAGAATACATTAAAGGCGAACATCAATACACCCATACTGTAAAAATGTGAATTAGATATCCTCGAACTCAAATATCCGTTCTGTTTTAATAACACTGAAATAAATGTCAGCGATGCAAATGCTGCCAGCACTGTTCCTGCGAAGTAGTACACACCGAACATCGTTGAAAACCAATGCGGTTCTAAACTCATTATAAAGTCAATAGCAGCTATCGTTATTGTTATCATAAATATCGGCGCGAATAATGCAGCAAACTTACCGCTCGTCCTGGTAAGTTTAGGATCCTTTGTTGTATCCTGCTTCCTTGAATTCCTGATGAATATATAATAAAAACCAAGCCACAATACATAGGTTACACCAACCCTAATCAAAAAAAATGGAACATTTAAATACGGCTCTTTACTCTGTAATATTGCATCGTGTTCTACTGCCTCCGGATGTGACCAATGGAACAAATCGTGGATACCAAACAACAATGGAATAACCAGTATGATAAGCAGTGGAATCACCGAGGCAAGGAACTCGCTGACCCTTCTGAATGGCGTGCTCCATGATGCTCCTGCCAGATACTCAAGAGCTACTAGACCTAGTGAACCTAACCCTATGCTCAAAACGAACATATACATTATCAGGTAATTGAACATTGCCCTGTGACTGTCTACGACAAATGACAATCCTATGCCGAGAGCGCCGACTACCAGCATTATCAGCCCGAGTTTACTTACCTTAGACGGCAGTGGTTTATGTTGATAATCTATCATTACTTTGTAGTATCTGGTTGATTCTGGGTTGTTGTATCTTGTGTATTTTTTTGCGTCCCTGTTGTATCTTTACCCGTGATTCCAAGATCCTCATCCGTTGCGTTCTTAGCTCTCTGGAGTACTCTTATATAATGTACAATTGCCCACCTGTCTTCTCTGGTTATCTGACTCGCGTAGCTCGGCATTACATTCTGTCCGTTAGTTATAACGTGATATATGTTACCATCTACCCAGTTCCTGACCTTCTCGCTGTGTATTGTAGGTGGATTTGGAAACTGCCCCCTTAACCTGCTGTCACCATCACCGTAATACCCGTGACATGGACTGCAGTATGTATCGTACCTTGTTTTACCCTTATCCAGAACTGTCTGTGTTACAGGCAGTGGATTGGATAAGAACTTGACCATCGAATCAGGTAATCCTTTGTACTCATACGGGATGAATCCCCTCATTACTGTACCTTCCGGCGGAGTCCTTACTGAAAATCCATCTGAGAAGAATTCCGACGGCTGCTGTGGAGTAACCTTCTGCTGCTCCCACATAAAATTGAACGGATCCTGGAATAACAACCAATTCAATGTTACATAAGTACCCAAAGCAGCTATTATTGCCGTTGCCGCTAGTGCACTTATAAACTTTTTCTCGAATATCGGAGCCCTGGTGTTTCCTTCACGAAGCTTAAACTTGTCTATTACACTGACATCTTTACTTCCTAAACTCTTTAAATAATTTATCGCCTCTTCTTTGTTAAACTTCTCATCACTTGCCTTGATTATTACACCGAATTTATCCGATGAAACTCTCTTCATATATTCGGTATCCATCAATGGATTGTTCGTCCATGGTAATTTATTGAAGAGGAACATCATGACTCCCACCGTTACCAGACCGGAGAATAAAACTGTTAACTCGAATGTGATCGGAATTGCCGGCGGAATCGTAAAGAACGGCTTACCGCCTACTATACTCGTATAATCTATTCCGGACATCCATCCTATCATCACTAAAGCCGAAATAGTACCGATTAATCCGAACAGGAATGAAAAATATCCGAGCTTTGTCGGTTTCAGCTTCATTGCGTCATCCAGCCCGTGTACCGGGTATGGAGTGTGTACGTCAAAATCTTTATAAGCTGAAGAAGATACTTTATCGGCAGCAATTATTATCTCATTAGGTGTATCGAATAATCCGGCGACGGCATATACCTCATCCGAACGCGGATCGATCCCCATTTCATTGTCTGCCTTTATATATAGTTCTTTTAGCTTTTTGATCATCTAATAAATGATAAACTTTTCTATTCGGATTTTATATGTATGTCCTCGACCGGCAATGCATCCGATTTTCCCGGTCCGTCATGTCCGTTTAAATGTATCGTCGGCTGTGCGTGAGGCGTTACCGCTTTAAGTTCAGCTATTGATACTGCCGGTAATACTCTCAGGAATAACAGCAGGAATGTAAAGAAGAAACCGAAGCTTCCTAACAATAAGCCGAAGTCCACAAGCGTTGGGTAAAACATTGCCCAGCTTGATGGCAAGAAATCCCTGTGAAGTGAAGTAACAATGATTACAAACCTTTCAAACCACATACCAACGTTCACCAGTATAACTATTACAAGCATTATCGGTATGCTTCTTCTTACTTTCTTAAACCAAAATAACTGCGGGAATCCTACATTACAAGCTATCATGATCCAGTAAGCCCACATGTAAGGACCAAATATCCTGTTGATGAATGCGAACTGCTCGAACTGGTTACCGCTGTACCACGCAATAAATAACTCCATTCCATAAGCATAACCTACCATCGTTCCCGTTGCCAGGAGGATCTTGCACATCTTCTCTAAGTGGTCGATCGTTATGATATGCTCTACGTGAAATGCCTTCCTCAATAATATAAGCACAGTCGCCACCATACCAAATCCCGAGAATATAGCTCCCGCGACGAAGTATGGAGGGAAGATGGTTGTATGCCAACCCGGTAATACCGAAACAGCAAAGTCAAAACTAACAATTGAGTGCACTGAAAGTACGAGAGGTGTTGAAAGTCCTGCTAATATCAAATAAGCTCTTTCATAGTGCTGCCAGTTACGGTTGGAGTTGCTCCACCCGAGGCTGCCGATCTTATAAAAGAACTTCTTGATACCGCTCTTTGTCCTCTCCCTCATTGCTGCAATATCCGGTACAAGGCCTATTCCCCAGAAAACAAGCGAAATTGTAAAATATGTCGATACAGCAAATACGTCCCATAAAAGAGGTGAGTTAAAGTTGACCCAGATTGCATTCTGGTTTGGATATGGGATTAGGTAACCTGCAAGCCATGGTCTACCCGTATGGAATATTGGGAATAGACCGGCCGTCATTACCGCGAATATCGTCATAGCCTCCGCGAATCTCGCGATAGCTGTTCTCCATTTCTGCCTGAACAAATAAAGAATAGCCGAGATTAGAGTTCCCGCATGTCCGATACCGATCCAGAATACGAAGTTTATAATACCAAAACCCCAGCCGATTGTGCTGTTGTTTCCCCACATTCCGATTCCGTAATAAACTGTCAGCCACAATGAAACCGCTCCGATAAGCAGAGCTATTACACTAATGCCGAATGCAACGTACCATGACTTCCCGGGCTTCCACTCGGTCGGTGCGAGTATCGCGTCATCGATCTCTTTAAATGAATCCTTTCCCTGCACTAAAGGAATCTCTGCCGTGTATGATTCGTTAAAGCTCAATGGCTTTTTTCCTCCGTAATTTCTTCCTCTGTGTTTCTTAATTTTGCTATGTACGTAACGTTCGGTCTTACCTTAAGACTGTCTAATACCGTATATCCTAATTCGTGGTTTCTGTATTTGCTTAATACTGATTCTTTATCGTTCATGTCACCGAATACTATTGCATCTGTTCCGCATGCATCCTGGCAGGCTGTTGTCACATCCGTTCCTTTTATCTCTCTTCCTTCCTGTACTGCTATCTGTCTTGCGTGCATTATCCTCTGTATGCAGAATGTACACTTCTCCATCACCCCTCTCGATCTTACTGTTACTTCAGGGTTTGACATCTGGTTAAGAGGCTCCTGGTATTGGTATCCGTCTTTGAATATTCCTCTAAAGTTGAAGTAATTAAACCTTCTTACCTTATAAGGACAGTTGTTAGCGCAGTATCTTGTTCCTACGCATCTGTTATATGCCATTCCGTTAAGTCCGTCGTCTGTGTGAACCGTCGCTTTTACCGGGCAAACGTTCTCACAAGGTGCGAAATCACACTGCTGGCAAAGCATCAACTGGAAACTTGACCTCGGATTCTGCACTGAACCGGAATAATACCTGTCTAATCTCAACCACATCATCTCCCTGCTGTTGGCTACTTGATCTTTACCCACAACAGGTATATTATTCTCAACATTGCAAGCGATTATACACTCTCCGCATCCGATACATTTATTTAGATCAACCGCCATTGCCCACTTAACACCCTCATACTTAAACTCTTGACCTGTGATAGAAGGGAAGTTGTCCTCTTCATTCAGTTTCTTTGTTCTTTCTCTCAAAAATTCAGGATGCTCTTTGTACTGTTTAACAGTTCCCTCTTCTATTATATGGCGTCTGAATTGGATGTCCTTGTACTTCTCTTCCTCTATATTATAATGCTCTACAGTAGACACCAGCTCATATGTATCACCTGTCTTTTCTATGCTTGCGTTATTGTATAGCCATGTTGTTAATGCCGGGGCTTTCGACATCAATACATTGACATCTACACCCACTCCTGAGCCTACCGTTCCTGCTACTGTTCTACCGTATCCTAATTCTATCGTTACCTGGTTATCTGCTGCGCCCGGTACTATAAATACCGGCATATTGACTGAACTTCCGTTTACCGTAAGCTTAATTACATCATTAGATTTTAATCCGAGCTCTTTACCCGTATCAGGTGATATTGCGGCGAAGTTATCCCATACTATTTTCGTCATCGGCTTCGGAAGCTCCTGGAGCCAGCCGTTATTAGCGTATCTTCCATCGCCAACTGCTTCACCTTCTTTCAACAGCACTACTACTCCGCTTCCGGCCGTCATGCTTCCGGCTGAACCAAGTGCTGACGCATTGAATGTAGGACTCTGGCTTGAAACCTTATTTGTCAATACTGAGCCGTCATGCAGTGATGCCATCCAGAAATTATTAAATCCTACACTCGAGTTTAATCCCGGATAGATACTCT
>CALGOI010000088.1 GCA_937959065.1 uncultured Ignavibacteriota bacterium
CGGGATTGGTCAGTTTTCTCCGTTTTTAGGTGGTCAGATACTCCGAAATTTGCAGAAAAGTGCCGGTTAAAGATTTTCTACGATATGAAGGCAAGCACATCAAAATAGTAGGTTATCTCATTTGCATTAAGGATGTACCCACCGTGAAAGGTATGATGAATTACGGTACCTGGATAGATGTAGAAGGGAGTTTATTTGATACCACACATTTTCCAAAAGAACTGAAAAAATATCCCTTTAAAGGATCGGGTTGTTATCTGCTTTATGGAAAGGTGGTTGTAGAATTTGGTTATCCCTCCCTGGAAATCAGGAAAATGGCCAGGCTGCCTATGATTGCTGATCCCAGGTATGAAGATTCAAAGGTTGGTCCTGCCGTGCAGCACTTAAAAAGAGGTTTGAGCCATGACCATCAGGTGATTGGTAGGAAGCCGCATCCGGGGAAGGGAGAGGTGGATCGACTTTTTGGAAATGAGGAGTAGAAGATATTTTTAAATTCAAGTCATTTAGTTTTTTAAAGGAAACATATATAGAAGGTTTACGTCTTATAAGGTTAATAAATGACTATTATAATCAAAAACTCACGCCAAATGGAAATAAACGCAAAACAATTTTTTAGCCGCTATAAAATCGAACCTAGAGTAATAGAAGATTTAACAAAAAGGATCAAATTCAGTACGATTAAGAAGGGAAAATATTTTATTAATTATGGGGAAAAAATGAATAGGATTGGAATACTACTGAGTGGGCTTCTCGTTTCCAGATATGAAACTGAAAGTGGTGATGAGATAGTATCTAAATTTTATTATCCTCAAGGTGATATCATTGTAGTAGATTATCAGAGTTTCAAAAAACAATCATCTTCTAATGAAGCTATCCGTGCCAGCGAAGACAGTTATCTTATGACATTAAGTTATGATAATTTTAATTCCCTTCTGAATAATCATAGTTCACTAAAGGAAATGGCTTTAAGCTTTTTAGAAGAAAGTTATCTAAATGCCTTGGAAAGAATTAGGAGTCTTCAAATACTAAGTCGTGAACAAAGAATAAGGAATTTTATGGAAGCCCATCCTATCCTAATGCAAAAAATAACAGCCACAGACAAAGCCTCCTACTTGGGAATGCATAGAAATATTTTTTCAAAAAAACTGAAGTCATTATAGATTTTGCACTTGAAAGTGCAAATAATCTTTTCAAATATGCTGATTTTTGTTTCAAAAATAATTTTATGAAAAGAAAAGAAATAGACTACGGGGTTTTGAGCGAGGTTTCAAGAGATTTAAACTGCAACTTAATTGGTGATTGTAGTGGTACCACAATCAGCCGAAGAACTACTAAAGGCTTCAAGAAGGCATTTAACTTAGATGATCGCCAAATATCAGACCAAGATGCTGAACATATTGTACACATTGCAATGGTCGGAATGGCTACCTGCTTTGTATCTAGGAATAATAATGCTCCAATTGCTGGGTTTTTACTATTGGCATCCCTGTTTATTTTCTACCAGAATGGAGAATGATCTTATGTCATAATTTCGCTAGCCAGGAGATTTCAATTTAGACAAACCCAAATGTAAATATTGGATAAGAATTTACTTGTATTTGATGCCAAGTCATCTCATTATTGGCTCTCTAACCATATTTTCTAAAACAATCATATCCTACCAACTGTGCAAAGCTACCGGTTAATAAAGGAACCCGCACAAATTTTTATTCCCGAAAGAATATTGTTATATTAGAGTAGTTCTACCCACTCAAACCAAGTTTTATTTAAAGGACTAATAAATAACGATTCAGAGAGATCGACAAAAATCATTATGTTTTCATTTGGTTTTTTGGGGTTACATGGGGTGTTGACGCTTCTTGCGCAGCACCCTTTGAATAAAACGTATTAATTTTGAGTAAACAAAAGCTGAGCTCAATGTTAATCTGAAAGTGGATTGAATTTGTATGGCTACAGTTTGTTTACTATTTAAAACTTTCCTCCTAAATTGAAGATTCTAAATAGCACACTACATTAAGTGACATTCTACCATTCTTAGAAAAACGTTAAGATTCCGAGCATAAAAATACAGCAAATGCTTTAGCGTTTTAATATTGTTATCACCTGACAAAACTTCTATAGGATCGTTCAAATTAGGTTTACTAAATGGGGAAATCCGCTTAATCGAGCCTTTTGAAAATCCGGTAAACCTACACTACCAGCAGACGGATATTTGCTAAAACAAATCTGAAATTAAGGGCACATTACATTAAATGAATCATCAATGAATCGGGTACTGCCATGAAGTATCCTGGTACTAGCTTTGCCTATATCTCAAAACTTAATTCACGAACAAACCCTCGACAGTATGAAAACTAAACTATTGCTCGCTTGTGTAAAAAGCCAAAACTCAATGAAGCACTTCCTAATTCTTTTAGTTTTGCTGCTAAGCTTTTCCTTATTTTCTCAGGATAACCCTACCTTAATTAATATGCCACCGGCTCCGGAAGCTGCCGGACTTGGCGAATATGGGGATATTCCGGTTAGCGAGTATTCGGGTACTCCGGGAATAAATATCCCAATATTCAATTTAAATTATAGAGAATTAAGCCTGCCTTTCAATTTAAGTTATCACTCTAATGGCAACCGGGTAGCAGAAGAAGCAAGTTGGGTAGGTCTTGGATGGAATCTGGATGTTGGAGGAATGGTAACCAGAGCTATTCGTGGTTTTGATGATTTTGGAACTTCAGATGCCACTATTTGTGATACGTATTCAAATTACTATAACAATGCTTCCAGCCTGCCTCAAGCTCCGGGAAGCCTCTGGGATTATCATGGCTACTTACAAACTCTGGCTATTTCCAATTGCTATCAATCTTGTGAATTTTCAGACGGTACAAGAAATACGGATGAATTTTGTCCGGAATCTGTATTTAAAAAAGATAGAGAATCTGATCTGTATACTTTTAATTTACCAGGAGCCAGCGGCAAGTTCTACATTGATAAAAGTGGGAACTTTGTAACCCTCAATGCTCAAAATATTGATATCCAGGTCAATGGTACTGGCCCGTTCAATATAAGTTGGGTAATAACAACCGGTGATGGCACAGAATATCATCTGGGCATTAACCGATCAGGAAGACAACACAGCTATACTTACCATAAATCCTATGTAAGAGAAAATGATGGAATCTATCAAGCACAAAGTTCGTGTGGCACTGATGGAGAATACATCTCTACCTGGTTTTTAGAAAAGATTGTCTCTCCCAACGGCCATGAAATTAATCTGACCTATAAATATAATGCCAGCAACAGGATTACCCCAATTCCGGCTTATTCTGAAAGTTTTAAAGATTTAATGCTGGAGAGAAGGTTACTTTGTACAGGTGTTGCTGATCCTGCGGATAAACTATATACCAAAACGGCTACTCTAACCAAGTATGATCAAATCTATCTGGATAAAATAACTTATGAATATGGAAGAATAGATTTCTTAAGTAGTTCTAGTCGTTCAGATTTAACGGGAGGATATCTCCTAGATGATATTGTTATTTATCAAGGAGATTTAATTAACCCTTACAAGCGGTTTCATTTTTCCTATGATTATTTTACTTCCACTAATCCAACTAATGATGATAACAGATGGGATTTGACCTATCCCGGTGCAAGTGGGAGATCAATTGTAAGTATTACTTTCCCAGGATTAGGGGGGACATTTTCAATAAACAATGACTTAAATACGAAGCGATTAAAGCTCTTAAGTGTGCAAGACATGGGGGCTAATACTGGATCAACAAGTTCTGAAATTCCGCCCTATTCCTTTTCCTATTCTACAACTCCTCTGCCGGTAAAAACTTCACTGTCTGTGGATCATTGGGGCTTTAATAATGGTAAGGAAAGTAATGATCAATTAGCAGCCACTTACATTGAAGATCCAAACTTTATTAATAGTCAAATAAATGATGGTTTTCATTTTATCAATGGCTATTTTCAGGGAGCAGATCGTGATCCGGACCCTGTTTTCACTAACTCCTATATGCTTACTTCAATCCAATATCCCACAGGTGGGTCAACCAGTTTGGATTATGAAAACAATGAAATAGGAGTTTATGATTATGAGCCAACAGGGATGGCAAATGGGAGTATCAATTATGTGGTTCCTTCTTTTGGAGCATGCAATAACTTATTTCTAAATACAGAAAGTTTTACCATTGATGATGGTAAGCCTGCTACCACCCAAGTCCTGACTCATCTTTCTTTTGATTGGGTCAAATATCCTTGCCCTTCGGCTTGCTCTACTTACTGTATTGGAGATGAAAGTAACGGTCATGGGTTTAAGGTAATCCTGACTAATAATGATGATAATTCAGTAATCGAGTGGTTTCATACTTATGGAACTTTGAATGGAAGTACTTACACTTTTTCGGATGATGTATTACTACAGGAAGGAAATTATACTCTAAGCATCAAAGGATCAAATGGAGGATTGGAAAGTGGCTACATACCTAATGATGTATCCAGTATTAATTTTAAACTGGAATGGGAGCAATACGAGTATGTTACTGAAAAGTTGGGGGGTGGATTAAGAGTAAAAAAAGTAACAGATTATGCCGATGGGGTGGCTAATACCAGGGTCTATCACTATAAAGAAACCACCGGGAATTCCAGCGGTAAAATGTTTAATAACCCTGTTTACAATCACAGAACTTTTGAGATTGCAGCCCAACAATCACTGATTTGTACAGGCGGGTATGCTGATAGAAGTGAAAATTTTTATGCTCACAGAAGTTCTTCCAGTATTCGCCCTTTGAGTAGTTCTTACACCGGCAGTTTTGTTGGTTATAGCCGGATTGAAGTTTGGCATGGTGATAATGCTGAAAAGGGAATGAGTGTAAAAACCTTTTTCAATCAGGGCAATATTGGAAATCCGGAAGTCTTTGATCGATATGGCGTCGGTATAATGAGTAGTACAAAAGATGGTAGCTTGCTACGACAAATTGATTATGATGCGGCTGGCACCAAAGTACACGAAGTTGAAAATATATATAATACATTTGATATCAATACTTTTCCCTGGAATTGGAATTATAAAGTAGCCTTTATTACTGGCTGGCTGAATCCACCTCCTTCTTCTTCCGCCGGGATGTGTCAAAATGGAATTCCTGCCATTTTAGCCTATGCTGATGTCAGACAGTGGCACTATGTAGTGACTAGCTATGAGCGCTTTTTTGACGAAACAGGAGCTAATCCGGCAGTAAAGACAACCAATTACGCTTATGAAAACCAAAGATTCAGACTTCGCTCAGATGAAATGAGTAATAGTGATGGAAACACTTACAAAACTGAATACTATTATCCGGATGAAAAAGGCTATACTCACATGACGGATAAGTGGATGTATAACATCCCTGTAGAGTTTAAAAAATTTGGTAATGGAACCTATACCGGGGGATTTTTAGTGGAGTATAATACCACTTATCCGGTTGCTCCTAAAAAGTTCACTGAGTTTTTTGACGATAATTCCAGCGTGGTAAGAAGTGAGGTTTTGCAATTCATCGATGGATATCCGAGTGAATTAAAACGTATGGAATTGCCCCACTCTGAGATCTACACCTGGACGAATGGACTGATTGATGATAAAACTTACCAGGCCTGGTTCTGGGATTACAACTATAATGATTTCCGGCTTATTCAGGACATTACATCAATTGATGGACAAAAAATAGATTACCTATTTGATGGTTATCAGCGATTAGAAAAAATCACTGCCCGAAATGGAAATATTACTACAGATATTAGTTATCAGATGGGCAGTAGCAATTCCATTACTACTACTATCACTTACACAGATGCTCCTACCCAGGCTATTATCAATCAGTACGATGGATTGGGTAGGCTGACAAAGAATATCTATAATGGTGTAACAAAAAATGAGATAGTTTATGATGATCTGGGCCGGATAGAAAAACAGACTTATCTACCTGGAAATTTCAGCTATTTTGACTATGATGATTCCCCTTTAAACCGGGTGATAAAAGAAATTTATCCGGATGGCTCCAATATCGAAATGACTCATGGGGCTGAAAATAATTACATCCGCATCAAGAATTATGATGAGAAAGGGAATTTAACTACTGTTCTAACAGACTTTTTCGGTCAGACCGGAGAGATCACAGATGCTCTTAGCGGGGTTACAGCATATAGTTACAACAACAAAAATCTTCTTGAATCGGTTACACCTCCGGCAGGTTCTCCCTATACCTATATTTATGATGAAAGAAACCGACTGATTGAAAAATCAATACCGGGAGCAGGGACTCAATATTTTGATTATTACGATGTAGATGATCGCCTAATGTATTCACTGGATGCTAATGGCAATCGTATAGATCATGAATATGATGATTATGGGCGGGAGATAACGGTAAGATTACAGGAAAATGTGAATGTAGCCGGTGGCAGTATTGGTAGCCCCGGCGGAAGCATCATCACCCGTTCTTATGGAGAAACTTTGGGAGGAATAAACATTGGAAAGCTAATCACTGAAAGTGCCACAGTGCTGGGAGGAAGTGGCGGATTGGCGGAATCCATCCACACCTATGATGCTTTTGGCAGGATTGATCTCACTAAAGAAAAATACCCGCTAGGTAGTGGCATCAATGAAGATGACATAGATTTTACCTATAATCATGCCGATTGGTTAACCAGTGAGGTAAGAACACATAATGGTTATCAGGCATTAACTGTTGGAACGGTTTATGATTATGATAACTTTGGTCGGCTGATTGCCCGATTTTTTGGTATCCAACAGCCAAACAGTGATGGTCTGGCAGTAGGGATGCGCTATGACGACAGAGATCAAATGGTGGTAAAAAGACTGGGAATATCCGGCATTTATCAATCATTGGATAAAGTTAGTTTTGAATACACCGAAAGAGGTTGGATTAAAAAGATGAATGATGTAGTAGCCAAGCAGGTTGATCATTCTCTGTGCCAAACGCCTAATGATCCGGAAGATCCCGTTCAGGTGGAAGACAATATAGGTCTGGAAGAACTTCTGGAATTTATCTGCTCAGGTGAAGATATCGTTGTTGAAGATTTGGACCCTTGTACTGACGGGGGATGCTATATTGAAGTGCAGGATTATGTAGCCGTTTTTCAAATATTCGATAATGGAATAGATGGTGTTGTCGGAATTTATGGAACAACAGGGGAGTTAATTCCTTTAAACTACAATTACTTACCCACTCAATTAAGTAACCTTGAAGCTGATTTGGAGGCCTGGTTGACAGCTAATGGGTATATTTTTGAGGATGTAGTTATCACATATACCACTTCAGGGTCAGGAGCATTATTGTATGCTATCAAAATAAGTATTCTCCAAACGAATTACGGTTTTGATTACCTGAACTATATGTTCAAGTACAACAATATAAGAACTGCCAATTTTAAAAGACAGAACCGGAAATTCATTCCCTGTGAAAATGAACCCGGAGATCCCAAAGGGGATGATAGTAATCAGGCTGCATCAGTGGTTTTACTGGATGCTCAGATAGCTGCTGCAACCAGTACTAGCTTTACTTATCCTACAGTGCTTTACAAAGTGATTTTGCTGGATGGAAGTATTCGATGGGTTTTTCAGGAAGAATTGGATATTTTAGAAGGAACCATTTACAGAATGGATCGGCTATATGTCAAAGATGCCAATAAAAACTTTGATATTGAAAGAAATAACGGAACTAAAGCCAATCAGAACATGAACCAGTTTCTTTCTGAAAGGGCTCAGGGAAATCTTGCTGATGTGGTTTCAGATCAAAATGATGGGCCTTCTACAGAGTGTGACCTTGATTCTCTGGGTTGTACTCCTTTTGAGTTGGATCAGCAGGCAGAATCAGTGGAAGATATTATGGGTGCGATGTGCAATATGCCTTTAGAGCAAATCACCTTTCCGATAGATTTGCATCTGGTGCAATTATGTGATGGGACTACTATCTATGTATTGGGAGATTCCCTGGTCAATGAGATTGATGGGCCGCATATAATATTGGATGAAGTTACCATTAATGGGCCTAATGATGGAATTAATGTACTGGTCGTGAAAAAAGAGCGGCTATTTGCTATGGATTTTGATTATGAACCCAATGGTAATATCGAAAAGTTGCGCTGGAAAGTTACGGACAATACCATCAAATATTATCAAAATAGCTATGACCCGCTTAATCGGATTACTGATGCCAGTTATGGGGAGGAACTTTTGTATGAAGGTCCAAATGGCAATTTGTTTTATACAGTTGATCCGAACGATGCCTACAAGGCCTTCGGATTTAGCTATGATGCGGTAGGTAATATTCAAGGTTTAAGCAGATATGGCATGGTACCGGATGGAACCTGTTTTACAATTGGGCTTATTGATCAGCTTAGCTATACTACTGATGGCTCCACTAATCGTTTGCAAGGGGTAGTGGATAATGCTCCATCCAGTTATCGACCTTATGGTTTTAAACCAACTACCCACCCCAAAGCTAATGGCATTTATTATGAGTATGATGATAATGGTAATCTGACGGTTGATCACCATAAGAATTTGCAGATTAGTTATAATTTCCTGAACTTACCTGAACAAGTAAGTGGAACAGGAACAGTGACTTTCACTTATGATGCTTTAGGCCGAAAGTGGGCTAAGGATGGGGTAGCTGGAAAGCAGGAATATGTGGGGGCAGTTGAATATAATGATGGCAAACTGGATGCTGTTTATGATCCGGATGGAAGAGTAGTTGCAGAATATACCGGAGGAGGGTCAACACCGAGTGGTTACAGAACAGAGTACTGGCATAAAGACCATTTAGGTAATACCCGGCTGGCTTTTTCTGATTTAGATCATAGTAACCATATCACTTTTGCTGATGATCCAGCGACTCCGGAAGATGACAAGGAGATTATGCAGGAAAACCACTATTATCCATTTGGTATGAACCAGGATGGGCCTTGGTATCAGACAGTAGCTCCGGAGAATATGTATCAGTATAACGGAAAAGAATTAAATACAGACCTGGAGCTCAACTGGAATGATTATGGGGCTAGGTGGTATGATGCAGCGATTGGGAGATTTACGGGGGTAGATCCAATTAGTGACCAATTCCCGTATGTTTCCACATATAACTATGCTGAAAATGAACCAATTGGTAGTGTTGATTTACACGGCTTACAAAAAATAAGTATTAATGATATTAGGAATGATCTTGGTGAAATTAAAAGTAGAAATGTTACTGTCACTGTCAAATTGAAAGTTTTGAATCTTTCGTCAAAAGAAAGTTTTGAATTTAACAACTCCCTAGGTAGAGCTGGAACACTAGGATCAAAGATTTTTAGTACATCTTTTTTAGCTCAAGTATTAGATAGTCCACAAAAAGGTCTTACTTCTAAAGAAATCCCTATTAACATAACATTTAATTTATCCGTTGAGCAAATTTCTCATATTAACCAAGTTAGTGAAACAGATTTTGTTTCACTTATTGTTGATGAAATAGATTCCAACTCTAGTATTGATGCCGCTGGTATTGCAAATCCAGAAGAAAATCTATCTCTTGTTGAAGCAGAATCCTTAACCGGGAAGTCTTCTGAGGTTTTATTGCATGAATTAGGCCATAATTTAGGCCTCGGGCATACATCTGATGGCAAGGGTCTAATGGGAGAAACAGTTAACAATTCAACTTCTGTAACAAAGGAAGAATTAAAACTTATGCATTTAGGACTTGGAGTCGGTGGAACAAGTATGCAACAGAAATATCTCAATATATTTTCAGATGTTAGAAATTAAAAAAAAAAATATTCGAAAAAACATGATAAAAATAAAGCAAAAGAAATGGGGATTGAATAGTTT
>CALGOI010000089.1 GCA_937959065.1 uncultured Ignavibacteriota bacterium
AAATGCTTTCACACTGGCTTTGATGAATTTCAAAGGGAAGTTAATGTTCACATCCTCACCATCTTTCTTCTTCACTTTTATCACAAGCTTCTTAGCCTTACCGGGAGTTGCCCCCTCCTGCTCCGGCTCGCCGCTCTTGAGAGCTTCTATAAGCTCTGCCGCTTTATCCGAAGTGATTTTTCCCTCTTCGACCATTTTTAAAATGCGCTTGATACTATCATCCATTTAATTTTCTCCTTGTACTAATGTTTGTAGATTTTTGTAAATTATTAGTGTCATGATGTTATTTCTTTTTAATTTTGTTTAGTGCCTCATCGGCATCTATCTCCCCCTTTTCCAGCTTATCGAGAATGTCATTGACATCCTTGTTGACAGGCTCTTCTGCTACTGCATAACCAAGCGCCCTTACAACATCGTCCAGCTTGGCTCTCACCGTCGGATAGGAAATGCCCATCTCCTTTTCTACATCCTTGATGCTTCCCCTGTTTTTGAGGAATATCTCGGCGAATTTCAGCTGCTCTTCACTCAAAGACTCGAATTTAGAAAACGAGAAATCGCTCTCAACAACAGTCCCGCATGTATCACACGATAACTTCAATACCTTTAGCTGTGAACTGCATACAGGGCATTTATTAAGCAATTTATATGACATATATTGTGTTTTTTAATGATTTACCGCTAAAATAAGCTATATATTAATTATCTTAATATCTAACTTAATTTTTTTAATTATTACGGTCAAGATAATTAAAAAGTTTCACTTTATATAAATTATTATTAAACTTTTTATTGGATTATTTAAGATATGCCCCCTCTGGAATCCGTTTCTATTTGTCTTTAATATCAAATGCTTTTTCAATATTTTACCAAATTAAAGTTATATCAAAGGATTATATTTTAGGATTTGCAGAAAGAATTAATAAATACTGCCCGCGAAAAAGAAAAAACCGTACTTGTATGTTTTTCTGTAAAAGGTGATTCCAAGCACTATCATCCGGAAGATTCTCTCGATGAATTGAAATTTCTCGCTGAAACTGCCGGGGCTGATGTGATAAAAACTTTTTACCAGCAGCGCGATAGTTTTGACTCCGCATATCTTATCGGTAAAGGTAAAGCGCAGGAGATTGCCGACTATGTAGACTCACACGGGGTTAAGCTTGTCATTTTCGAAAACGAACTTGGCTACTCTCAGCTTCGTAACCTGGAGCAGAAGATAAAATGTAAGATTATCGATAAATCAAACCTCATCCTGGATATCTTCGCGGGAAACGCTCGTACCGCCCAGGCTAAATTGCAGGTCGAACTGGCTCAGCTGGAATATCTTTTACCCCGACTTACAAGACAATGGACTCACTTATCCAAACAGTACGGGGGTATCGGTACTAAAGGACCGGGTGAAACACAGATCGAGACTGACCGCCGTATGATTCGTACCAGGATCTCTTCGCTTAAAGAGAAACTCAAGAAAATAGATACTCAGGCTAAGACTCAGTCAGCCGAAAGGAAAAATTATTTCCGCATATCGCTCGTCGGTTATACTAACGTAGGTAAATCGACATTGCTCAATACACTTACAAACGCGGACGTTTACGTTGAAAATAAATTGTTCGCGACACTCGATACTTCGACGCGTACTCTGAAACTCAGCGATGTAAAAACTTACGGCGAAACAAAATTTCCGAAGAAAGTTCTTATCTCCGATACTGTAGGATTTATCAAGAATCTCCCGCACGGGTTGATCGAATCTTTTAAGTCCACTTTATCCGAAGTAATCGACTCCGACGTTTTGCTGCACGTAATCGATATCTCCAACACGCATTACGAAGAGCAGATCGAAACTGTAGAGGATACTCTTAAACAGATCGGAGCGGATAAGAAACCCGTTATAAGAGTTTACAATAAGGTCGATAATTTCCATGACCCTGAACTTTTCGCACTCATACGGGAGAAATATCCAAAGTCTGTTTTCATATCCGCCGAAAAGGGCATTAATGTCATGGCAGTAATCGAAATGATTAAAGACATTCTAACCTCATCCAATAAGATCCGTACACTTGATATACCCGTCGGGGATTATAAACGGCTCAGCGAGATATATGAATCCGCTGAAGTCCACGGTGTAGAATACTTTGACGATAAGATCGAAGTAAAGCTCCGTACCAATAAAGAAAATTTTACCCGCTTAGCAAAACAAAAAACTAAACAAGACCAATAATATGCAGGACGTTTCAATTTACAATGGAGTGGATTACTATCTGCTCGACGAACTTTTAACTGACGAAGAAAAAGCCATAAGGGATACCATTCGCGATTTCGTGAATGAGGAAGTACTCCCTATCATAGAAGAATATAACCAGGAAATGCAGTTCCCCCAGCAGCTCGTGCCTAAAATGGCTGAGCTTGGCGTTTTCGGTCCGACACTGCCCGAGGAATACGGCGGTATGGGTGTCAATAACGTTGCTTACGGACTCATTATGCAGGAGTTGGAAAGAGGCGACAGCGGCGTGAGATCCTTTGCATCCGTGCAGTCATCTCTCGTTATGTACCCGATCTATGCATTTGGCAGTGAAGAGCAGAAGAAGAAATACCTCCCGAAGCTTGCACGCGCTGAATTTATCGGCTGTTTCGGTCTGACCGAGCCTGACTACGGAAGCAACCCCGGAGGCATGATAACTAAAGCAGAAAAAGTAGATGGCGGTTACATGCTTAACGGCGCTAAAATGTGGATCACTAACGGTACAATTGCAGATGTAGCTGTAGTATGGGCTAAACTCGACGGCAAAGTCCGCGGATTCCTCGGTGATAAGGGTACTAAAGGTTTCACCGCTCCGGAAATGAAAGGTAAGCTTTCGCTTCGTGCGTCTATTACATCCGAACTCGTATTTGAGGATTGCTTGATCCCTGAAGAAAATCTGCTTCCTGAAAGCAGCGGGCTAAAATCACCACTCTCCTGTCTTACACAGGCTCGCTACGGTATCGCGTGGGGTACTCTTGGAATGGCAATGGAGTGCTATCACACAGCACTAAAATACACTCTTTCACGTAAGCAGTTTTCTAAGCCTCTCGCCGGATACCAGATTACCCAGGAGAAGCTGGCTTATATGCTTACTGAGATAACAAAAGGTCAGCTGCTTGTTTTTCAACTGGCTAAGTTGAAAGACTCCGGCAAGATGCGTCCACAGCACGTATCCATGGCTAAGAGAAACAATTGTGAAATTGCAAAGAATATCGCCAGCATGGCGCGTGAGATGCTCGGCGCCAACGGTATCCTCGATGAATACCCGATTATGAGACACCTTAATAACATCGAGTCAGTAAAAACATACGAGGGTACACACGAAATGCATACGCTCATACTCGGTGAAGA